>NZ_JBHYMF010000142.1:0-18034 GCF_042742855.1 Streptomyces sp. NPDC058877
CCGCTGATGTGGTGGGAAGTAAGCAGGCGGGCCAGCTCCTTGAAGGAAGTGTCGGGGTGTGCCTGGACCACCTCGCCGGTCATCACCTCGCCCACCGTCCGGTGGTTCACCACGGTTCTCATCTCCTTCGCCTGATCGGCTCCTGCCCGCTGTCCACGGCGTCACGGTCTTCGTCCCCCGGCGCTGGGGGACGGGTCTCGGGGCCGCGGATGTGAGGGCGTCCACTTCGCGGGACGCCGGGGTGTTTCACAGGTCGAAGACGATGCGTGCCTTGACCCGGCCGTCGAGCACCTCGTCGATGCACTCGTTGACGGACGACAGCGGCCGGGTCTCGTAGATCACGCGGGTGCGCCCGGCGGCGTGCAGCTGGAACACCTCGGCCAGGTCCTGGCGGGTGCCGACGATCGAGCCGATGACGGACGTGCCGCCGAGGACGGTGGAGAAGATCGGCACCTGGGCGACGCCGTCGGCGGGCAGGGCCACCATGACCAGTTTGCCGCCACGGCGCAGACCGGCCAGGGCGGTCGCGAAGGTCTCCTCGTTCACCGCCAGTGCCAGGGCCGCGTGGGCTCCGCCGTGTCGCTGGAGAACCGCTGCCGGGTCCTCCTTGCGGGCGTCGATGAGGATGTCCGCGCCGAGGTCGGCAGCGAGCCGGAGCTTTTCGTCGGAGATGTCGATCGCGGCGACCGTCGCGCCGGCGATCTTGGCGTACTGCACGGCCAGGTGCCCGAGACCGCCGATACCGGAGATCGCCACGAGGTCGGCCGGTCCGATGCCGGCCACCTTCAGGGCCTTGTACGTGGTGACTCCCGCACATGTCAGGGGTGCCGCCTCGCGCGGGTCGACGCCGTCGGGTACGGGCTGCGCGAAGTCGGCGTGGGCGAGCATCTTCTCGGCGTAGGCGCCGTCGGTGCCGTATCCGGTGTTGACCTGCTGTTCGCACAGCGTCTCCCAGCCGGTGAGGCAGTGCTCGCACCGTCCGCAGGCCCAGCCCAGCCACGGCACGGCCACGCGCTGCCCGACCGACAGGTGCGTGACGCCCGCGCCGATTTCCTCGACGATGCCGACGCCCTCGTGTCCGGGGACGAACGGGGGCGTGGGCTTGACTGGCCAGTCGCCGTGCGCGGCGTGGATGTCCGTGTGGCACAGTCCGGACGCTTCGACACGGATGCACACCTGTCCGGGGCCGGGTACGGGGTCGGGCCGCTCCTCGATCACCAGCGGTTCTCCCAGGGCCTTCACGACTGCTGCCTTCATCGCCTGCTCCTCTTGTTCGTCACTGTTTCCAGAGTGGTGCGAGGCGTCGGGAGAGGACAGAACCGGTCAGGACCTGTATGACGGGCCGTTCGGCCCGTGATCCGCCGGGCCGCTCGGCACGTGCGGGAGACGAGGGCCCAACGGCCCCGGGACATCTCCGTTCGACCCCTGCCCCCGGGCAGGCGGGCGCCCGCACGCTGACACCACCTGCATCGGCACCCCTCGGGAGGGCGGCGGACATGACCGTACGCATAGGCGTCAACGGCTTCGGACGCATCGGGCGGAACTACCTGCGCTGCGTCATGGAACGTGCGGAGGCCGCCTGCGGCACCCCGGTGGAGGTGGTGGCCGTCAACGACCTCGCTTCGCCGGCCGCGCTGGCCCACCTGCTCACCTACGACTCCACCTACGGCAGGCTCGGCCGCACCGTCGAGCACGACGAAGAATCGATCACGGTGGGAGGCCACCGCATCGCCGTCACGTCCGAACGCGACCCCGCCGACCTGCCCTGGGAGGCCCTGGGCGTGGACGTGGTCATCGAGGCCACCGGCCGCTTCCGCACCAGGGAGGACGCCGGCCGGCACCTGCGGGCGGGTGCACGCAAGGTGCTGTTGTCGGTCCCGGGCAAGGGCGTGGACGCCACCCTCGTCATGGGCGTCAACGAGTACACCTACGACCCGTACGCGCATCACGTGATCTCCAACGCGTCCTGCACCACCAACTGCGTGGCCCCGATGGCGAAGGTTCTCGACGAGCGCTTCGGGATCGTCAAGGGACTGATGACCACCATCCACGGCTACACCAACGACCAGGTCGTGCTCGACGGTCCGCACAAGGATCTGCGCCGGGGGCGTACGGCCGCGGTGAACATCATCCCGACCAGCACCGGTGCCGCCCGCGCCGTCGGTCTCGTGCTCCCCGAGCTCGCCGGCACCCTGGACGGCATCGCCGTGCGCGTGCCGGTCGAGGACGGTTCGCTGACGGACCTCACCCTCGTCCTTGAGCAGTCGGTGTCCGTGGAGGACGTCAACTACGCCTTCCTCGACGCCGCGGGCGGACCGCTGAAGGGGATCCTGCGCGTGAGTCACGCCCCGATCGTCTCGCGCGACATCGTCGGCGACCCCGCCTCCTGCATCGTGGACGCCCCCCTGACCCAGGCCCACGGGAACCTGGTCAAGGTCTTCGGCTGGTACGACAACGAGTGGGGCTACACCAACCGTCTCGCCGACCTGACCCAGTACGTCGCGGCCCTTCTCGACCCCCGATGAGAACCGGGCGCCCCGCCGACCGGGAAGAGGAGGGTGCCGCGGTGCGCGTCAGGAGGGTGCGACTCTGGCGGTGGCGCCGTAACGAGCTGCGGCACCGTTCCCACGCGGTGGAGGTCTGGATTCTCTTGGTCCTGGGCACGGCCGGGTTCATCGGTGCGCGCTGGGCGGCGCGGTGGCCTGGGAGGCCGTGCTGGAGGGGCGGGCCCAGCAACGGACCGAGCGCCACCTCACCGATGTGGTGTTGGTGGAGGATCCCGCCCTCGCGACCAGGGGCAGCATACGCACCGGGGCCACCGCCCGGTGGACCGCGCCCGACGGCACCACGCGAACAGCCCGGGTGCCGGTCGGAAGCCACCTGGAGCGCGGAGCGTGGGCCCCGGTACGGACGGACGAGGACGGGGCGATGACCTCCGCGCCGCTGGGGTCGGCCGCCGCGCGGTTCGATGCCGCGGTGGCCGCGCTCGCCGCCACGGTGAGCCTCGGTCTCCTGGTGCTCGCCGTCCACCGGCTCGTGCGACGGCGCTGCGAGCGGCTCCGCGCTGCGCAGTGGGGCCGGGGGTGGGCGCGGATCGCCCCTGAGTGGGACCGAGAGAACGTCGGACCGAGAGGTCCCGGAGGCCATCGGGCCCCTCACCGGGACCTTCGGGACCTTCGCCCCGGGGATCTCCGGCGGAAGGCTGTAGCTGACAGGACGAGCGGACACTCCGCGACGGCCGATCCCCCCGCATCCAAGGAGCCATCCATGACTCAGGTGACCAGTGACCCCCGCGACACCTCCCGCGGGGGCGTCCCCTCCGATGCGCGGATCGCCGTGGACGGACTCGTCGACAACGCCTCCAAGGCGCTCGCCGACTTCGAGTCCTTCACGCAGGAGCAGGTCGACCACATCGTCGCCAAGGCCTCGGTGGCCGCCCTCGACCAGCACACCGCCCTCGCCCGGCTGGCGGTGGAGGAGACCGGCCGGGGCGTCTTCGAGGACAAGGCGGCGAAGAACATGTTCGCCTGCGAGCACGTCACGCACAGCATGTCCCGGGCCAGGACGGTCGGCGTCATAGGACGCGACGACATCGAGGGCATCATCGAGATCGCCGAACCCGTCGGCGTGATCTGCGCGGTCACCCCGGTCACCAATCCGACGTCCACCACCGTCTTCAAGGCGCTGCTGGCCCTGAAGACGCGCAACCCGGTCGTGTTCGCCTTCCACCCCTCCGCGCAGGCGTGCAGCGCCGAGGCCGCCCGTATCGTGCGGGACGCCGCCGTCGCTGCCGGGGCGCCCGAGCACTGCGTGCAGTGGATCGAGGAGCCCTCGATCGAGGCCACCGGCTTCCTCATGCGCCATCCGGGAGTCGCCCTGATCCTCGCGACCGGTGGGAACAGCATGGTCAAGGCCGCCTACTCGGCGGGCAAGCCCGCCGTCGGCGTCGGCGCCGGCAACGTACCGGCCTATGTGCACCACAGTGCGGACCTGCGCAGGGCCGTCAACGACCTGGTGCTGTCCAAGTCCTTCGACAACGGCATGATCTGCGCGTCCGAACAGGCTGTCATCCTCGACACCGACGTGTACGACGAGGCCCTCGCCGAGTTCCGGCGCCTGCACGCGTACGTTGCGACGGCGGAGGAGAAGCGGAAGCTGGAGACCTACCTCTTCCCGCCGGACCCGGCCGGCCGGCAAGGCCGTGTCAATCCGGCGGCGGTGGGCCGGGGACCCGCCTGGATCGCCGAGCGGGCCGGGTTCGCGGTTCCGGCTGAGACGTCGCTCATCCTGGCCGAGGCGAGTCGCGTCGGGCCGGACGAGCCGCTGACCCGGGAGAAGCTCTGCCCGGTGCTCACCGTGCTGCGCGCCGGTTCGACCGAGGAGGGCTTCGATCTCGCGGCCGACATGGTCGCCTTCCACGGGCAGGGACACAGTGCCGTGATCCACACCGGCGACCCGGCCCTCGCCGAGCGCTACGGGCGCCGCATGAAGACCGTGCGGATCATCGTCAACTCGCCGTCGTCCCAGGGCGCGATCGGCGGCATCTACAACCGTCTGCTGCCCTCGCTGACTCTCGGCTGCGGCTCCTGGGGCAGCACGTCGGTCTCGGACAACGTCTCGGCCGCCCAGCTGCTCAACATCAAGCGCGTCACCACCCGGCAGAACAACCTCCAGTGGTTCAAGGTGCCGCCGAAGATCTACTTCGAGCCGCAGGCCATCCGCTACCTGGCCTCGATGCCGGAGGTCCACCGCGTCACCGTGGTCACCGACGCCACCATGACCCGGATCGGCCACGTCGACCGCGTCAGCCGTGTGCTGCAGCAGCGAGAGCGGCCCGTGACCATCCAGGTCATCGACGACGTCGAACCGGAACCGAGCATCGATTCCGTGCAGCGCGGGGCCGCCCTCATGCGCGACTTCCGGCCGGACACCATCATCGCCCTCGGCGGCGGGTCACCCATGGACGCGGCGAAGGTGATGTGGCTGCTGTACGAACAGCCGGACATCGACTTCGCCGACATGCGCCAGAAGTTCTCCGACATCCGCAAGCGCGCCTTCCGCTTCCCGGTGCTCGGCAAGCGGGCCCGACTGGTCTGCGTCCCCACCACCTCGGGCACCGGCGCCGAGGTCACCCCCTTCGCGGTGATCTCCGACCCGGCGACCGGCAAGAAGTACCCGCTGGCCGACTACGCCCTCACCCCCAGCGTCGCGATCGTCGACCCGGTACTCACCGCCGACCTCCCGGCGTCACTCGCCGCCGACAGCGGCTTCGACGCCCTCACGCACGCCACCGAGGCGTACGTCTCCGTCTACGCCAACGACTTCACCGACGGCCTGGCACTTCACGCCGTCAAGCTGGTCTTCGAGAACCTCGAAGCCGCCGTCACCGGCCAGGACGCACAGCGATCCCGGGCCCGGGAGAAGATGCACAATGCGGGCACCATCGCGGGCATGGCCTTCGGCAACGCGTTCCTCGGCATCGTCCACGCCATGTCCCACACCCTGGGCGCCACGTTCCACGTCGCCCACGGGCGGACCAACGCGATCCTCCTGCCCCACGTGATCCGCTACAACGGCACGGTTCCCACCAAACTGACGGGGTGGCCCAAGTACGAGAGCTACCGGGCACCCGAACGCTTCCAGGACATCGCCCGTGCCCTGGGACTGCCGGCCTCGACCCCCGCCGAAGGCGTCGCCTCGTACGCCGCCGCCGTGGAACGCCTGCGCGACGCCGTCGGAATCGAGCCGTCCTTCCGCGCCCTGGGCATCGACGAGACGGCTTTCATCACGGCTCTTCCCGAGCAGGCGCTGAACGCCTACGAGGACCAGTGCGCGCCCGCCAACCCGCGCATGCCGATGCTGGACGACATGGAGGAGATCATGCGAGCCGCCTACTACGCCGGACCCCGGCCACTGCCCTTGATCTGACGCTCCGGGCCACCCGTTCGGCCGATAGGCTGTCCACGGTACGGGCGGGTGATCGACGGAGGAGGCCCAGTGGGCGTGGAGGAGCCGCTGTCGCGGATGCCCCAGATGCGGCTCGATGAGCTGCTGGAGGAACTGCAGGCGCGCATCAACGCCGCCCGCAGCACCCGGGACCGGGTACACAGCCTGTTGGAGGCGGTCGTCTCGGTAGGCCGCGAACTGGACCTCTCACAGGTGCTGCGACGCATCGTGGAAGCCGCCGCGCTGCTCGTCGACGCCCAGTACGCGGCGCTCGGAGTGATCGGGCCCGACGGGCGGACCCTGTCGCAGTTCCTCACCGTCGGACTGACCGAGGAGGAGATCGCGGAGATCGGCCCCCTGCCGGCCGGACACGGCATCCTGGGCGAGCTCATCCGCAACCCCGAGCCGCTGCGCCTGACGGACCTCGGCGCCCATGAGGCGTCCTACGGATTCCCCGCCCACCACCCGCCCATGCGGACCTTCCTGGGCGTGCCCATCCGGGTGCGCGACGAGGTCTTCGGCAACCTCTACCTGACCGACAAGCACGGCGGCATGGACTTCGACGCCGAGGACGAGTCGGTCATCTCCACGCTGTCCGTGGCGGCTGGTGTCGCCATCGACAACGCGCGCCTGTACGAGGCGTCGCAGCGTCAGCAGCGCTGGCTCCGGGCCAGCGCGGAGATCACCAACAGCCTCCTCTCCGGCAGTCCGCGACTGGCGGTGCTGGAGCTCATCGCCCGCCGCGCCCAGGAGATCACCGGGGCCGGGCTCGCCGACGTCTCCGTGCCCGTCGCCGGGACGGACGACCTCGTCGTGGAACTGGCCGTCGGAGCGGACGACACCACCCGCAACGGGCTGGTGGTCCCGATCGAGGGCACCCTTTCCGGCGCCGCGTACAAGGCCGGCGCCCCCGTGACCACCGTCGGCCTCGCGCAGGACGACCGGTACACCGCCGGCCCCCGCCGCTTCGACGGGCTGGGCCCTGCGGTCGCCGTGCCCCTGGGAACAGCCGCCAAGGACACCCGCGGTGTCCTGCTGCTTGCCTGGCACCAAGGAGACCCGGTTTTCACAGAAGCAGAGCTGGAGCCGCTGCTGGCCTTCGCCGGACAGGCCGCGCTCGCCCTGGAGCTGGCCGAGCGCCGCAGCGAGGCCGAGCAGCTCGCCCTTCTGGAGGACCGCGACCGCATCGCCCGTGACCTCCACGACCTGGCCATCCAGCGGCTGTTCGCGACCGGCATGACCCTGCAGAGCGCGGCGCGACTCGTGCAGCACGAGGGCGCCGCCGAACGCGTCTCGCGCGCGGTCGGAGACCTCGACGAAACCATCAAGATCATTCGCTCCACGATCTTCGGCCTGCGCGCCCGCGAGGAGGACACAGGGCCGAGCCTGCGTGCACGGGTCGCCCGCACCGTGGGCGAGACGGCGACCACGCTCGGATTCCCGCCCCGTCTGAGCATGGAGGGCCTGCTCGACACGGACGTACCGCCGCAGGTGGCCGATCACGTCACGGCAGCCCTGACCGAAATGCTCAGCAACACCGCCCGCCATGCCCACGCCACCCGGGTCGAGGTCACCCTCCAGGCCACCTCCGACGAAGTCGTCCTCACCGTCACCGACAACGGCCGTGGCATCCCCGCCGACGGCAGGCGCAGCGGCCTGAGCAACCTTGAGGAGCGGGCCCGCAGCGTCGGCGGCGCCCTGGAGATCGTCTGCCCTGAGGAGGGCGGCAGTCGGCTGGTGTGGCGCGCGCCTCTCGTCTTTGGCCCCCGCTGAGTGACCGCCGGTTCCTCAGCCGGAGCGCATCCGATCCTCCCGGGTGGGACCGGGGCCGGTTGCCCGTCTGCAGGCCTCCCGCCGTTCTGAGGGGCGCCGTGCAGCGGGTGCCCGCAGTTCCGGCGGTGGGGGCGTGTGCCGCCGCGGAACTCGGACATCCGCGCGACCGGCAGGCTCCTACACGGTGAGCTGCATGCCCGTCACCAAATCAGGCCGGATGCGCAACGCGTTCGCCGTGGCGGGGTGTTGCGCCCATGGGCGCAGACGGGCGGCGAAACGCGCGAGTTCCCCCTCCTCGGTGACCCGGCGGGCGTATCCGGTGACCACCACGCTCCAGCCGAGGTGCGTCTCGGGGTCGATGACGTCGACCTCGTACGCCACCACGACACCTGCGGCCTGGGTGGGCGTCACGATGGAGGCGAGCGTGGCGCCGTCGTGCAACTGGACGATGATGTCCTCGCCGTCCATGAGGTGGTTGACCGGGCGGATGGCCGGCAGGGCCTGATGCGTGAAGACGATGCGCCCGAGCGAGATGCTGCCGAGCAGCCGCAGGGCCTCGGCACGGCCGAGCTGTCCCATTCGTCGCGGCGCCACCGCCTCACGGTGGTCGCCCACCGTGGTATGCGCCGCTTCGTCCTTCATCGTGCTCACCTTCTGCTCCGGCTCGGCCCCGGACGGCTTCGCCGCCTCCGGCCAGCGTCTCCCCTTACACGCTGGCTCGGTAGGGCCGAACGGACCTTCTCGGCCGTGCCCATTGCCGGCAGTTCCGAAGGCCGGATCTCCGCGACGGGTCACGCGAAGGAGCAGGGCACGGCCCGGTCCACGCCCAGGGTGCGGATGACGCGAGCGGGACGTCGCTGGATGTGGCGCAGGCGCAAACGCACACCGGCCGCTACGCACCGGCGGTGCATGCGCAGGAACAGCGCCACACCGGAACTGTCGCAGAAGGTGACGTCTGCCAGGTCGAGCAGCAGTTCACACTCGGTCTGCCGTGCCAGGTGGGTCAGCTCCGCCTCGATGTGCGCAACGGTGTACAGGTCCAGCTCCCCGGCCACGGCGACTGCCGTCGTGCTGGGGTCCAGCGGGGCCGTGGTCAGGCTGATCGGGAGCGTCGTCATGGCGGCTGCCCTGCTTTCTTGATCCAGGCGTGTCCCGGGGGCCTGAGTGCCCCGGCCCTGCCGGAACCGGAAGTCCATCAGTGCGCGAGCGTGGACAGCAGGTCCAGCGGGCCCGTACTCAGAGGGCCGAACGTCCCTCGCCGGCGATGCCCCGGCACAGCGGGAACACCTGGTCGCAAGGTGAGGAGGGCGGCGGTGCCGTTCACCCGGCTCGTGATCGTCGGCCACGGGATGCGGAGCGGGAATCTGCGACATCGGATACGGGTGTTTCCGGACCCTGTCCGGGTATGAGGGCCATCCGGCCCTGGGCGATGGTCCCGCTCGCACGGCACGATGCGCGCGGAGCCCTCAAGGGCGGAGAACTCGGCGAACACGGAGTGTGTGATGACGGACAGCAGCGGCAGCCTCACCGAGAAGGAGCCGGTCAGGGTCTTCCTCCTCGACGACCATGAGGTGGTGCGTCGCGGTGTGCACGACCTCCTGGACGCCGAGCCCGATCTGACGGTGGTCGGTGAGGCGGGCACGGCGGAGCAGGCGCTGGTGCGGGTGCCCGCCCTGCGCCCGCAGGTCGCCGTTCTCGACGTGCGCCTGCCGGACGGGGACGGCGTGAGCCTGTGCCGGGAGCTTCGCTCGCGCATGCCCGACCTGGCCTGCCTGATGCTGACGTCGTTCGACGACGAGGAGGCGCTGCTCGACGCGATCATGGCCGGTGCGTCCGGCTACGTCCTCAAGCAGATCACCGGTACCGACCTGGTCCACGCCGTCCGTACGGTGGCCTCCGGCCAGTCCATGCTGGACCCCGGCGCCACGGCCCGGGTCATGGCCCGGCTTCGTGGCGGATCCCCCCAGGAGGAACAGCGGCAGGGGCTGCCCGGATTGACCGAGCGGGAGCGGGAGATCCTCGCTCTGGTGGGGGAGGGACTGACCAACCGGGAGATCGGCAAGCGGCTGTACCTGGCGGAGAAGACGGTCAAGAACAACATCTCCCGGCTGCTCGCCAAGCTGGGTGTCGAACGCCGGGTGCAGGCCGCTGTCATCGCCACCCAAGCACTGGCTGCCCGGGAGGACCAGGTCGTACGGGAGGGCCGCCTGCGAGGCTGACGCCGGTCCACACGGGATGCGAACCGGCGAAACAGCCCCGCCTGTGCTCCGCCAGAGCTGAGCAGGGGCCGCGGTCGGCATTTCCCGGCGTGTGAAGAACGCGAAGGGGCCCAGACCTCCTGGGCCCCTTCCCGCTTTGATCCCGGCGACGTCCGGACGGGCACAGCGAACCCCGCCCTGGTCCGGGCCGGTTTCGATGCCGGGAGGTCGTCTCGCGAGGTCACCGCTTCGGCGGTTCGGACGGCGTCGTCCTGGCGGCGGGGGCCGGCCGTGTGACAAGTCCCCGCCACGAGGAGGCTGTCAGTCGTGCGGTACGACAGCGACGGGGCAGGGGGCATGGTGCAGGGCGGCGTGGGCGACCGAGCCGATGCGGGCACCGACGGGCGCGCGGCGCGTCCGTCGGCCGACCACGAGCAACTGCGCGTCCGACACGGTGGACAGCAGTACCTGTCCCGCGCTGCCGATCTCGACGTGCTCGGTCACCGGGACGTCGGGAAACCGTGCTCGCCACGGGGCGAGTGCCTCCGCCAGGGCCTTCTTCTCGAACGGCTCAAGCCCGCCGGCCTCGTCCGCGAGGAGCACCGAGCCGGGGCTGTAGGCGAAGACCGGCGGCAGGCTCCAGGCCCGTACCGCACGCAGGGCCGCGCCGCGTGCGGCCGCCTCCTCGAAGGCGAAGCCGAGCACCGCGTCGCTGTCCTCCGGCGTGCCCTGCTGGCCCACGACGATCTCGCCGCCCTCCGCCCGAGGCGTCTGCCCGTCGCGGGCGCGCACGGACACCACGGGTCGTTTCGCCGCGGCGATCACCTGCTGACCGTAGGAGCCGAGGAGGAAGCCGACGAACGCCCCGTGCCCCCGCGAACCCAGCACGAGCATCTCGGCCGCTTCGGCCTCCCTCAGCAGAGCGGTGACCGCGGTGTCCTGGACCACTTCGGCGGTGACCGTGAGAGCCGGGTGGCGGTCGGCGACGTGCGTCTCGGCCGCGCGGAGCACGGCGCGGGCGGACCTGGCCTGCGTCTCCCTGTCCTGGACGACGGGGACGTCCAGGGGCTGCCAGATCCAGGCGTGCACGATACGCAGCGGCATCCCGCGCAGTTCGGCTTCGCGTGCCGCCCAGTCCGCCGCTGCGAGGCTTTCCGCGGAACCGTCCACTCCTACGGTGATGGCGCTGGTCATGAGGGGGTGCCTCCATACGGTTCGACGGGCGTGGCCGCTTCGGCCGTGCTTCCTGTCCTCAGCTTCCGTGATGAGGAGGTGGTCCGCCGAGGGCCCATCGGTCCTGTCTCCCGGCCGTTCGGTCACGGCGTCGTGGTCGTCCGGTCGGTGATGCGCGGCCGCGAGGTCTCCTGGCCCACAGCAGGGACCTCCGGCCCCCTGCGCGCACCGTCCCGGCCGATCACTGTGGAGGGACAGGCCCGCCCAGCAGCGTCCCGGAGTGCCGGACGGCGATCTTCGGGCACCTGAAGTCAGCTCGCGTATGCCGCGTCCGGCCCGCCCGGCCGCCAGACCCACGGAGTCCCCATGTCCCGCACCGTCACCGCCGGCCTCGACGGATCCCCGGAGAGCCTCGCCGCCACGCAGTGGGCCGCCCAGGAGGCATTGCGTCGTGCCGTGCCGCTGCGGCTGCTCCGTGTCTGGAGCATCGACGAGGATCCCCGTACACGTGTGGTGGACCCGGCGATGGCAAGGGAATGGGGCGAGCGCACGCTCGCCATCGCCGAAAGGCGGCTGCGGGGTCGCCACCCGGGCCTGGACATCGAGACGGCGTGGGTGGCCGGCGACCCGGTGGAGGAGCTGTGCCGCGCTGCCGAGGAGGCGGAACTGCTGGTGCTCGGCTCCCGTGGCCTGGGTGGCATGGCCGGATTCCTCGCCGGGTCGGTTTCCCTGGCCGTGCTCGCCCGCACGCGGCGCCCGGTCGTCCTCGTCCGCCCGCACAACCCCCTGGAACCCCAGGAGGAACGTGAGGGGGAGGTGGTCATCGGTCTGGACGTGTCCGCCGCCGACGACGAGCTGCTCGCCTTCGGCTTCGCCGCCGCGGACCGGTACGGCTGCGGACTGCGCGTGGTGCACCGGTGGGCCGTTCCGGCGCTCTACGGCCCCGACATGCTCGACGCACTCCCGCTGCTCATGACGGAGGTCGGCGAAGACACGCGACAGGCGCTCGACGAGGCGCTGGCCCCCTGGATCGAGAAGTTCCCGGACGTGGCGGTGGTGCGCGACTGCCGCCAGGGCCGGCCGGCGCAGGACCTGATGGAGCTGTCGCACGACGCCCGGCTCGTCGTCGTCGGCCGCAGGGTCCGCCGGGCACGGCTCGGCACCCACATCGGGTCGGTCACCCACGCGGTCCTGCACCACTGCCTGGCGCCGGTCGCGGTCGTACCGCACGACTGAACGGACCCGACCACAGAGCGGCGCGCACCGATGTGGCCCGTCCGGCATCGGCCCCGGACGGCTCGGGCAGCCGTGCCGCCCGAGCGGCTGCCTCCCCCTCTCGCAGCGAGGACTCCGCGCGGCCCGTGAGGGAGGGCGCAAGCTCCCCCGCACGGCCGGGACCACCGGTCCTGTCCGCCCGGAACGACGAGGCCGTTCAGCGGCTTCGTACGACCCTTGCGGCCCTCGGCCGGTGGCAGGCGGCCGACGAACATCGAAGGCGAGGCCGGGCCACCTCGCCCGCCTCGCAGGCCGTCCCCTGGAGATGACGACATGACCGTAACCGTCCAGCCCTCTGCTGACACCAGCCCCACCGGCACCCCATGGCGCGGCTTCGCCGGTGAGGAGTGGCGGCGGGAGATCGACGTCCGCTCCTTCATCCAGGACAACTACACCCCTTACGAAGGCGGTTCCGCGTTCCTGGCCGGTCCCACGGACCGGACACTCGCCGTGTGGGAAGCCGTCGCCGCCCTCTTCCCCGAAGAGCGCAGCAAGGGCATCCTCGACGTCGACACGGCGACGCCCTCCACCATCACGTCCCACGCCCCCGGCTACATCGACCGCGACCGGGAGCTGATCGTCGGACTGCAGACCGACGCACCGCTGAAGCGGGCCATCATGCCCAACGGCGGACTGCGCATGGTCGAGAACGGGCTGCGCGCGTACGGCTTCGCACCAGACCCGTTCGTCACCACGGTCTTCGGTACCTACCGCAAGACCCACAACGACGGCGTCTTCGACGCCTACACCCCCGAGATGCTGCGCGCCCGCAAGGCCGGCATCATCACGGGCCTGCCGGACGCCTACGGGCGAGGCCGGATCATCGGCGACTACCGCCGCGTCGCGCTGTACGGGACCAGCCGACTGATCGAGGCCAAGCGCGCCGAGCGCTCGCGCCTCGACCACGTCCCCTCCGCGGCGGACGTTATCCGCGACCGCGAGGAACTGGCCGAGCAGATCAGGGCGCTGGGCGAGCTGGAGCGCATGGCAGCCTCCTACGGCTGCGACGTCTCCCGCCCCGCGGCCACCGCACAGGAGGCCGTCCAGTGGCTGTACCTGGGCTTCCTTGCCGCGGTGAAGGAGCAGAACGGCGCGGCGATGTCCCTCGGCCGCACCTCCACGTTCCTGGACGTCTACCTCCAGCGTGACCTCGACGAGGGGTACATCGACGAGAGCCGCGCCCAGGAACTCGTCGACGACTTCGTGATCAAACTGCGGATCGTGCGGTTCCTGCGCACGCCGGAGTACGACGCGCTGTTCTCCGGCGACCCCACCTGGGTCACCGAGTCCATCGGCGGTACCGGAGAGGACGGCCGCCCCCTGGTCACGCGCACCTCCTTCCGCTTCCTCCAGACCCTCTACAACCTCGGACCCGCCCCGGAGCCCAACCTGACCGTGCTCTGGTCGCGTCGACTGCCCGAGGGATTCAAGCGGTTCTGCGCCCAGGTCTCCATCGACACCAGCTCGATCCAGTACGAGTCCGACGACCTGCTCCGCCCGCGCACGGGTGACGACTCGGCGATCGCCTGCTGCGTCTCCGCGATGGCGGTGGGCAAGCAGATGCAGTTCTTCGGCGCCCGCGTCAACCTCGCCAAGGCCCTCCTGTACGCCGTCAACGGAGGCCGCGACGAGATGACCGGCGAGCAGGTCACCCCCGCGGCCACTCCGCTGACCGGCGAGTACCTCGACTACGCCGAGGTGGCCGACGCGTACGACCGCATGCTGGACTGGCTCGCCGCGACCTACGTCAACGCGCTCAACGTGATCCACTGCATGCACGACAAGTACGCCTACGAGCGCATCGAGATGGCCCTGCACGACCACCCGGTCCACCGCACGATGGCGTGCGGCATCGCGGGTCTCTCCGTGGCGGCCGACAGCCTCTCGGCCATCAAGCACGCGCGCGTGAAGGTCCTCAGGGACCCCACCGGGCTCGCCGTCGACTACCGGGTCGAGGGCGACTACCCGGCCTACGGCAACGACGACGACCGGGCGGACGGCATCGCCGTCGACCTGGTCCGCTCCTTCATGGCCAAGGTGCGGCGCCACCCCACCTACCGGGGTGCCGAACACACGCAGTCGGTTCTCACCATCACCTCCAACGTCGTGTACGGCAAGCACACGGGCAACACCCCCGACGGGCGCCGCGCCGGCACGCCCTTCGCGCCGGGGGCCAACCCGATGAACGGCCGCGACCACCACGGCATGGCCGCATCCGCCCTCTCCGTCGCCAAGATCCCCTACGACCAGGCGCGCGACGGCATCTCCCTGACCTCCACCATCACCCCTGAGGGTCTGGGCCACGACGCCGCGGAACGCGCCGGGAACCTCGTTGGTCTGCTCGACGCCTACACCGCCGCGGGCGGCTTCCACATGAACGTCAACGTGCTCGACCGGGCCACGCTCCAGGACGCCATGGAGCACCCGGAGAAGTACCCCGACCTGACCATCCGCGTCTCCGGATACGCCGTCAACTTCGTCCGGCTCACCCGCGAACAGCAACTGGACGTCATCAGCCGCACGTTCCACGGTGCGCGATGACCACCGGCCGTATCCACTCCTGGGACCTGTCCACCGGCGTGGACGGGCCCGGGACCCGGTTCGTCCTCTTCCTCAGCGGCTGCCCACTGCGCTGCCTGTACTGCGCCAACCCGGACACCTGGCATCTGCGCGACGGGGAGCAGGTCACCGTGGACGACGTGGTGGCCCGCATCGAGCGGTACCGCCGGTTCACCGACCTGGCCGGTGGGGGAGTGACCCTCACCGGAGGTGAGCCCCTGCTCCAGTCCGCCTTCACGGCCGAGGTCCTACAGCGGTGCAAGGAGCTCGGCCTGCACACGGCCCTGGACACCTCCGGTGCCCTGGGCGCTCGGGCCGACGACGCCCTCCTGGCCGCCACCGATCTCGTCCTGCTCGACATCAAGTCCTTCGACGCCGGCGTCTACCGGCGTCTGACAGGCGGCCGCCTCGCGCCCACCCTCGGCTTTGCCACCCGGCTGAACCGTCTCGGCGTCCCGGCCTGGATCCGCTACGTCCTCGTCCCCGGCTGGACCGACGACCCCGAGGCCGTCGACGGCCTCGCCCGCTTCCTCGCCGATCTGGACAACATCGACCGCGTCGACGTCCTTCCCTTCCACAAGCTCGGTACCGCCAAATACGACGCGCTCGGCATCCCCTTCCCCCTCCGCGACAATCCCGTTCCCGATGACGAACTGGTCGAGCGTGTGCGCGACCAGTTCCGCGCCCACGGACTCCGAGCACTGTGAGGCAACGGCATTCCTTGCCCGTTCTGTACGCACGCCGCTCCTGCCGTCCGATGTCGTCGGCCGGGGCCGCACCCCCGCAAGCAGGAGGGGACAGGAGCCGCTCGGGTACGGTGCGGGTCGAAAGGCCCTGGCCGTCGGCCAGTAAGGTCACGGCGTGGTGTCGGCCAGCCACGGGTCGGGGCCGAAGACCTCGTAGCGGATGTTACGGGCGGGAATTCCGCCAGGCAGCAGTTGCGCCCCGACCTCGCGCATGAAGGGAAACGGGCCGCACGGGTACACGTTCGCGTCGACGGGCAGTTCCGGCGTCTCGAGGTTCATCGGCCCCGTCCGGGAGCCGGTCGCCTGCTCCGCGTCCCGTTCGTACCAGAACGTGGCGCGCGCGTTCGACAGCGCGCTGATCAGACGGTCGGTGTCGGCGCGCAGGGCGTGGTCGGCGGGTGAGCGGTCGGCGTGCAGGACCGTGACGGGGCGGGTGGGGGCGGTGGCCGCCGGGTGCTCGAGCATGGAGACCGCGGAGAAGGGCGGTACTGTGCAGTGGCAGGCACCCTCTGATTTAACAGCTCAGTACCGCCCCACCCCTCTCGCGCGCAGGACGCGGGACCATGGTCCCGGTGTTCAGGGCCTCCCGGTCCGGCCCGGACCACGCGAGCCGGGACCCGCGGCCCCTGGGCGGTGCACGACGAAGGCGCGATGGTCCCGACGCGCTGATCAGGGCCGAACCGCCCTGGGCGACGCAGCGATGATGGCATGTCCAAGCCGCCCAGGGACTGTGCCTGACCGGCCGTGCATGCGTGAGTGCCCGGTTCCCGTCGTGCGGTCCGGCGAACGGGTCGTGGACGAAGCGCGGTCCGAGGCCGCTCACGAACGAGTCGCGGCTGTGGCGCGGCGCGTCCCCGGGGACAGTGGCCCCCTCTGCGCGCGCGTAGCACCCGCGCCGACGCGGACAGAGAGACCACCGCGCTGGGCGTCACCGCTTCCACGGCGCATCAGCTCCCCGAGGCGGGCCTGCCGGCGATCGCGGCATCCACCGCGGTCGGAGACCGGTACGGGCCGCCCTCGGACAGCACAACCAGGGCCGCTCAGGACCGTATCGGGGACGATCGGCCCCGGTGCCGTACGCCGGCCCCGTGTGAAGCTCACGTCATCACGTCCGCTGGGGCCCGCTCTCAGCGGCAGCATCGGGAGGCAACGTGTCTGGCGTCATCACCGTAGGACTGGACGGGACCGACCACGCCTCGGCGGCGGCGGACTGGGCGGCGCGGGAGGCTGAGCGTCGTGGATCGTCCCTGCGACTGGTCCATGCCTGGGTCTGGCGCCCCACCGACGTGGTGTACGTCGGGGACCGGGCGGCCGAGGAGCGGTGGGTGCGCAGCATGCTCGACGAGGCCCGGTCCCGTGTGGTCGGGCAGCATCCGGCCTTGGACGTCACCACCGGGCTTCTCGTCGACGATCCGGTGCCCGTCCTCCTCGCCGAGGCCGCACGCGCCGACATGCTGGTGCTGGGGTCACGCGGATACGGGACCCTGACCGGATACCTGATCGGTTCCGTATCGCTGAAGGTGCTGCGCCAGGCAGCCGGGCCGGTCGTCATGGTCGGAAAGCCGAACCCCGGCGCGCCCCAGCAGGCCACGGAAGTGATGGTGGGTGTCGAACCCGGGCAGATCGGTGACTCGGTCCTGGAGTTCGCCTTCTCCGCCGCGGCCGAACGCGGAGCGACGCTGCGTGCCGTACACGCCTGGAGCATCCCGACGGCCCTCGCTTGGAGCCCGGGCTCGCTGTATCTGGTCGACGAGGCGAACGGCCTGGAGCAGATCAACAGGGAAGTCCTGGCCGACACCCTCAAGCCGTGGCGCGACAAGTATCCACAGGTGGAGATCATCGAGCACTTCGAGATCGGTTCGGCCTCCGAGGTCCTGCTGTCCAACAGCGCCCGTGCCGGCCTGGTGGTCGTCGGGCGGCGCAGCCACGAGGAGGGCCTGCGGCGCCTCGGTCCGGTCACCCACGCCGTTCTGCACCATGCCACAGCCCCCGTGGCTGTCGTGCCTCATGACTGTCCCCCCAGGTAGGGCCGCCACCCGCGCCCCCTTGTCATGCGGCGACCGGCCGTCGTCGCCGGGCACCCGAGAAGACACAGCTCGGGGGGCAGCCCGAGCCCTCGTTGCCTGTGCGTACTCACCACTCGCCCCCTCACCTTCGCCGCCATGTCGCGGTCGGCCCGAGCCGAGTCCGCCTCCCGCGCGATCGGAGCATCCTGGGTGGACCGGTCGTTCACGTCGGACATGCGCGGTATCGGACTCGCGCTGCGGGCACCGTGTGGCGGCGTTGCCGCCGCCGGCCGCATGGTCGTCGGTCCTGTGCCTGCCGGACCCGCGTGCGGTCGTCGCGGCAGCGGATGGCTGCGCG
>NZ_JBHYMF010000143.1:0-8640 GCF_042742855.1 Streptomyces sp. NPDC058877
GGGCCCCAGCTGTGTATTACGCGTCAGCGTCAGGCGGGAACGATGTTCTCGGCCGTCGGGCCCTTCTGGCCCTGCGCGATGTCGAAGGAGACCTTCTGGCCCTCCTGGAGCTCGCGGAAACCCTGCGTCGCGATGTTCGAGTAGTGTGCGAACACGTCAGGGCCGCCACCATCCTGCTCGATGAAGCCGAAGCCCTTTTCCGCGTTGAACCACTTCACGGTGCCAGTAGCCATGTCATTTCTCCTCTGGGCAAGTACGACGGAATCCGTACCGCACGGATCCCGTGTCGCCGCGATGATGCCCTGCCCGGAAAATGACCGGAAATACAAAGCGCTTCCGTGTGGCACGCGGCCGATGGGAGGCGCTTGAAGTCTTTGGGTACCAAAACTGCAACTGACTTCGACAGTAGCACGTCCTCGTGGTCTGTGCGCTGCGAATATTTCTCCCTGTGTGTCGCCGGTAAAAACTCTGTCCGCGACAGCCGTTAAAATCTAAGGCCGCGAACACAGGTATTCGTGTGCTCCGAATGCGGTGTTCCGGAAGCAAGGCGGTCGACCAGCTGGGGTGTCGGCAGTCGACGGAGCCTGCGTCTGCGGTTCGCAGAGGTCGAAGCTGTCGCGGGCGTGGCGGCGGCCGAGCTCCTCGAGCTCGATGCGACTCCAGCGATCGGCTGCCGCGCGGACGTCGATCAGGTCACGTGCCGGGCCGCGGTCCGCCAGCGCGCGGACCTTCATGCCGACCACGTCTTCCAGGGAAAGCGCCAAGCCGGTGGGGTCTTCACGGGTGGGCGCCGGAGCGCTTCCCTGAGGACGTCGACCTCGCATTCCTCGCCGGTGGCGGTGGCGGTGGCGGTGGCGGTGGCGGTGTCGGTGACGATCAGCCGAGCGGACAACGCATCGGCTTCCGACCCCCGCACCTGTCAGCCGCGTTGTTCCAGCCCGGCGCGCACGGTGGCAGCGGTCTCCTCCAGCACTCCGGGTTCTCGGTGGCGACATGGAGGCCTTTGCCGAGCCGGTCGACCAGTCCCGTGCGCCTGGACGGCGTAGCCACCCGTGAGCACGAGCGGGTGGATGTCGCCCACGGCGAGGACATCCGCGAGGAGCCGCCGGTGCAGTTCCGTGAGATTCACGCAGCAGCCTGGGCGTCGGGGCTCAGTTCGTCGAAGGCCTTCTCCCACACGTCGCGGATGTCCCGAGATGGTGTCCCGTCGAGTGGTGTAGCAGCGATCTCCGCGTAGCTCCTGGTCATGAGGCGGCCATCGCGCAACTCTCCGAGTGGAGAAGCTCGTTGAGAGAGGTGACGCGATGGCCTTGTCCCAGCATGACTTGCTCCGGCTGATGGAGTCACTGCGTACGGCGGACGGAATCGAGTTGATCAGGGTCCTGGCCCAGCGGATCTTGCGGGAGCTCATCGAGGCCGAGGCCACCGCCCACATCGGTGCGGAGCCCGGCGAACACACCGAGACCCGCACGACCTGGCGCAACGGGCACCGCGAGAGGGGGCTGACCACCCAGGCCGGGGACCTGGACCTGACGATCCCCAAGGTTCGCACCGGCAGCTTCTTCCCCAGCCTGCTGGAACGCCGCCGCCGTATCGACCAGGCTCTGTACGCCGTCATCGTCGAGGCATACGTCCACAGAGTGTCCACCCGCAGCGTGGACGACCTGGTCAGGGCCCTGGGCGCGGACACCGGCATCTCCAAGAGCGAGGTCTCCCGACTCTGCGCCGGACTGGACACCGAGCTCAGCGCCTTCCGCACCCGCCCGCTGGACCACACCCGCTTCCCCTACATCTACCTGGGCGGCCACGTACTGCAAGGCCCGGGTGAACCACCAGATTGTCTCCCAGGCTGTGGTCATCGCCACCGGCGTCACCGAGGACGGCGGACGCGAAGTCCTCGGGCTGATGGCCGGCGACAGCGAGACCGAGGCGTTCTGGAGCGAGTTCCTGCGCTCCCTGCGCGAACGGGGCCTGAACGCGGTCCGCCTGGTCATCGCCGACCACCACTCGGGGCTGGTCAAGGCCGTCCGCAAGGTCGTGCTCGGCGCCGGCTACCGAAGGTGCCGCGTCCACTGGACCCGTAAAGAATCAACTCGACTGTTTTGTCGTCGAGATGGAGGCGAGCAGGGATTCGGCGGTGTGGTGCTTGACCGGGGCCGGTGGCAGGTGGAACCCATCCGCATCGAGGAGGGGCGGACGTCGCGGAAGGCGTTGCCGATGGTGCTCCGGTTCACCTGGAACAGTTCGGCCAGTACTTCACCGGTGCAGACGCGACGGTGGAGCAGGACGGTTACCAGGACACGTTCCGGGTCGGTGATCTTCTGGGCGAACACGCCGCCGCGGGTGCCCGGTTGGCGCGGTCTGCCGCGCTGGGTGTGACGGCGCCCCTCGGCGAGGGCGGGGTGCGAGGCGTTCGATGAGTTCCTGCAGGTCCGTGCGGCTCATCCCGGTCAGGGCCGGATCGCAGAGCTCTTCGGGCAGCGAGGTGCGGCTTCGGGCGGGAAGGGTCCCGGTGTCGAGGAATCCGATCAGTTGGTCCGGTTCGGTGAACAGCAGTGTTGTCGGTTCCACCTTGACCTTGTGGCCGTCCAGGAGGAGGCGGGTCTCGGTGATCACCGGGCTGATGACCCGGTCGGTGACCTCCAGCATTTCCGCGAGGACGCGTTGGGGACAGGCCTGACGCAGGTAGAGGAGGGGCAGCAGGATGCGGTCGCGGCCGGTGAAGAGGGGCTTGCCGTGGTCGGCGGCCGCCTTGCGACGCGGTCCGCCCCGCTGCTGGAAGCAACGCCGCTCGCGCTCCGCCTCCTGGGCGGGGGCGAGCCGAGCCGTCACATCGTCGAGTTCGGTTGCGCTCATCCCGGTCAGGCGGGGGTCGTCCAGCAGGTCCAGGACTTTTCTGCGTCCCGGCACGGCTGAAGTCGGCCCGCTTCCCGGCGGTGGCGGCTCCGTGGTGGTCAGGGGCGCGGGATGGAGCGTGTAGTTCCAGCTGCCGCGAGCCTTGTGGGGTTCCAGGGGCAGGGCTTTCATGCGGGCCTTGCTGATGGCGACGCCGAGCGGGTAGGACCGGGTGTCGAGCTCGGCCTGGACGCGCAGCCCGCTGCGGGTGGTGGTGGAGGCGATCGCGTTCACGATGACTTCGTGGCTGGTCAGCGGCCTGCCGCGCCAGTTCATGGTGATGTGGGAGAAGAGCCGGTGCTCGATCTTGTTCCACTTCGAAGTGCCGGGCGGAAAGTGGCAGACCGTGATCGCCAGCCCTGTGTCGGCGGCGAAGGCGGCCAGTTCCGCTTTCCAGGCGCGGTAGCGGTAGCCGTTGGAGCCGCCCGCGTCCGCGGTGATCAGCAGCCGGGTGGCGGCCGGGTAGTCGAGCTGGCCGCGGGCCTGCCACCAGCGGCGGATCGTGGCCACGGCGAAGGCAGAGGTGTTGTGATCGACTCCGACGCTGACCCATCCGGTGTCAGCGGCCAGGTCGTAGACACCGTAGGGGATCGCGGTCTCGCCCTTCGGCCCGGTGAAGAAGCTGTGATCCTCGACCCGGACCGGATCGCCCTTGGGCCGCCACTCGCGTCCAGTGTTCGGCAGCTGCCCGAGCATCTCCTTCTTCTTGGCGTCGACACTGATCACCGGTTCGCCCGCGGCCTGGAACACCATGACCTGATCGTTGATGTAGTGGAACTGCGCGTCCCGATCCGGATGCTGGTCTCCTTCCAGCGTCTTGGCGTTCGCCTGCAGGCTGAAGCCGCTCTCCCGCAGAATCCGGCCGACGGTCACCGGCGAGACACGGTGCCCTCGCCTCGTGAGCTCCGCCGCAAGACGCCGCAGTGACTTCGTCGTCCAGCGCAGCGGCGACATCGGATCGCCACGCTCGTCCGGCTCGACCAGGCTCAACAGGGCGGGCAGCAGCCCCGGATCCAGCTCGGTCGCGCTCTTGCGCCCGCCGCCCGGCCTACGGATCCGACCTTCCGCCAGCAACTCGGCACCCGCCTCCAACTCGAAGACAGGGCCTTGCCCCAAGGCCGGGAAGTTAGCGTTTTCGCAGGTCACGCAAGCGCGTTGTGGGTTGGAGGGTAAAGCGCAACGGAGCTCGTTGGTACAGGCAGTCGACCAAGACAGCTTGTTCCTGAGGAGCTCCGTTGCTGTTGCATTCTGTCCTGCCGTCATCCCTGACGGCTATCACCCGTACGGTGACCGTGGCCGCGGGCCGGTTCGCACCGGGGCATCTGGGGGAGCTGACGGCGGTCGTGCCGTTCGAGCTGGTCGATGCGGTGCTGGTGGAGACACGGACGGTGCAGCGGCGGTTGCGTGATCTGCCGTCCCGGGTCGGGGTGTACTTCCTGCTCGCGATGTGTCTGTTCCCCGAGGTCGGCTACCGGCTGGTGTGGGACAAGCTGGTCGGTGGCCTGACGGGGATGCCGGTGGCTTCGCCGAGCGCGAAGGGATTGCGGGACCTGCGGCGTCGGCTGGGAACCGCACCGATGCGTGCGCTGTTCGAGGTCCTCGCCGGGTCGCTGGCCCGCCCGATGACGCCGGGGGTGCGGTTCGGCGGCTACCGGACAGTGTCGTTCGACGGTTGCAGCTCGCTTCGGGTACCGGACTCGCAGCGTAACCGGGCCTGGCTGGGACGGACGGCACATCACGGCTATCCCACCCTGGAGTTGATGACGCTGGTCGAGACTGGGACCAGGTCCGTGATCGGCGCGGTGTTCGGCCCCACCGACGAGGGCGAGACCAGTTATGCCGGCCGTCTGCTGCACCTGCTGAGGCCGGACATGCTGGTGCTGTGGGACAAGGGGTTCGACGGCAACGCCTTCCTCGCGGCGGTGACCGCGATCGGCGCGCAGGTGCTGGGCAGGCTCCGTAACAACCGCCGCACTCCGGTTCTGACCCGCCTCGCCGACGGCTCCTACCTCTCGGTGATCGGCACCGTGAAGGTCCGCGTCATCGACGCCGAGATCACGGTGACCTGCGACGACGGAACCGTGTTCACAAGCTCCTACCGTCTGGTCACCACCCTGACCGACGCCCGCCGACATCCCGCCGCCGTCCTCACCGGTCTCTACCACGAGCGCTGGGAACATGAGAGCGCGTATTACGCGCTCCGCCACACGATCCTGCACGGACACGTGATGCGCTCGAACGATCCGGCCGGACTTGACCAGGAGATGTGGGCGTTGCTGTCGCTCTACCAGGCATTGCGGGCGGTGATGGTGGAGGCGGCCGAGTCCGTACCCGGCACCGATCCGGACCGCTGCTGCTTCACCGTGGCCCTCCAGACCGCCCGCGACCAGGTCGTCCAGGCCGCCGGCATCGTCCCCGACGAGGCCGGGGGCCTCGGGCTGATCGGTCGACGGGTCCTGGCCCGGCTCCTCCCGTCCCGTCGGCGCCGGGTCAGCACCCGCAAGGTCAAGTCCCCGATGTCCCGCTACAGCGAGCGACGCGACGACGGCCGCCCTGACCGCAGCCGTACCCTCACCCAGCTCGCCGTCACCGTCCTCGAACCCGGCCCCGAACAACCGCCACTGCCCGCGGTCTCACGCGATGACCGGAACGCCGTCCCCGCCCAGCGTCGTCGGCACCGCATCCTCGCCCTGCTCCAGGACGACCCGACCCGCCTGTGGAGAGTCGCGGAGATCGCCGCCCGCTTCGGCGACATCCGGCTCGACACCATGTATCGGCAACTCTCCCGATGGGCCGACAACGGCCTCATCCACAAGATCGGCCCCGGCCTCTACACAGCCACGATCTGGACACCAACTACCTTGCAACCAGCGGGAAATCGCTAACTTCCCGGCCTTGGGGGAGGCCCCGACTCCCTGACCGGACTCCTTGAGCAGGCGCAGGAGGCCGGACTGGCCGACCCGGAGGTCGACGCGCGCACGGAAGCGATCAGTCTGCTCGCGATGGCGGCGACCATGGGCACCGGCATCCTCGTGGGCCAGCGGAGTCCGGAGTCGGCGATCGCGGTGCTCCGTCACCACCTGGACCGGATCTTCACGGCTGCCGGACCGTCCGAGCGGAGAGAGGGGGCGAAGTGACGCGTCGCGAAGCGTTGTGGGGGCAGCGTGTTCGTGGCGACGGAGGACGTGTTCGATCCGGCGGAAATGCCGGGCCTCTTCTACGACTCGGTCGGATGGGAGGGGTGCCCCCACGACGTCGACAGGCTGTGCCGGGGCCTGGTCAACTCCCACCCGGTCATCACGGCACGAGACGGCTCGGGAACGCTCCTCGGCCTGACCGTGGACGATCTCCGATGGAGAACGCGTCTGCTACCTCCAGGGCTCGCGTGCCGAAGCCGTGGGCGCGAGCGACGCCGGCCTCGAATTTGGGGGCGCTCAGGTACGCCTCGTCCAGCGGACCTTTCAGTGCGTCCATGCGGGTGGTCAGCCCGTCCAGGATGCCGGTGTAGGTGTTGACGATCCGGTTCAGTTTGGCCGTGTCGATGTTGAGCACGGTCTTGACGTCGAACGACAGGATCAGGCCGGCACCCTTGCTGATGACCGACGTGACCTTGCCGAGGAGATCCTTGGGGTTCTTGGGCTTCTCCAGGTCGTCGATGATCTCCTTGGCGGCCTTTTCACGGCGCGCTTGAGTTCGTCCGCGACGTCGCGGTTCAGGTCGACGGCGGCCTCGGCGTACTCGCGCAGGATGGTGGCGATGTTGTCGGCCGTGTCCTTGAGTACGGCCAGGACGGAGCACGTGACCGGTGGCGGACGGGCCGGGCGTTCGGGGAGATCCGGTGGTCGAGGCCGCTGAGGCGGCACGGCCGAGGACCGTGCCGCCGTGCCACCGCCGTCTCAGCGCAGCAGGTCGGTGGTGGAGAGGCCCGACCCGGCTTTGACCATGGCGGCGAAGGTGACGTTTCCGTTCAGCGTCCCGCTCCCGGCGTAGAACTGGAGGGTTCCCGCGCCGTCCCGGGCGAGCAGGTCCGGCTTGCCGTCCCCGTTGACGTCTCCCGGAGCGAACACTGTGTTGTAGATCTGCCAGCCGTGGCCGATCTGCGTCCGCGCGCCCAGCGTCCCCGTACCCGTGCCGGGGTACACGAACAGGGCTCCGGCCGTGTCGCGGGCGATGACGTCGGCCTTGCCGTCGCCGGTGACGTCACCCGGGGTGAGCACGGTGTCGTAGACGCCCCAGCCCTGCCCGATGCGGATCTTGGCGTCGACCTTCCCGTCACCCCTGCCCGGGACGAGGTAGAGGTCGCCGTTGTCGAAGGCGACGAGCAGGTCGGCGAGGCCGTCCCCGTTCATGTCGGGGCTGGAGTCCAGCGCCGTCGCCGCCTGCCAGCCCCAACCGACCTTCTGCGGCGTGGAGAAGAACAGTTCGCTCGTGTGGCCGGGGTGGAAGAAGAGGTCTCCGACGCTGTTGATCGAGTACAGGTCCTCGCCACCGCCGTCGTGGTCGACGCCCCGCCCGATCAGGCGCAGATCACCCATGCCGGCGCCCACCTTGCAGGGCACGGGATCCAGTACGCCGTTGGAACGGCCGAAGTGCCGCCAGAGGTCGCCCGCCGCGTCGCGGCGGAGCATGTCCGCCATGCCGTCATCGGGGTTGTTACAGAACGACCAGGTCGCGGCGCCTCGGTAGGCGTAGTGGTCGGAGACCGAGGAGGTCTGCGGCAGGGCGTCGCCGGCGACGTTCTTGAAGTGGTCCTTGCTGAGGAAGACGTAGTCGAGCTTGGCCTCCGGGTCGGGGGTCTTCGCCATCAGCGTGGGGGCGCCCGAACGGCAGTGTCCCGAAGGCGGGTTGAGCGAGGAACAAGTGGCGGTGAACCGGCTGGTGTCCGTCTCGTCGACCTCGGTGAAGCGGCCGGTGCCACCGGAGTGGCTGTAGAAGGGGTCGAGGACCGGAGAGAGCGGCGCATTTGCCTGGCCCCCGCTGTACCGGGGGTTGAAGTCGCCGCCCAGGACGACGGGGATGCCCTGGTCGATCCAGGAGTTCGCGGTGGCCGCCAGCCTTTCGGCCTGCTGCTTCGCGACGGAGGCGCTGCCGGAGTACAGATGGACCGAGCAGCTCCGGGTGGTGCGCCCCTGGAGGGGGGCGTCCACACAGAGGGTCGTCCAGCTCTCCGTGCCCTTCTCCAGGCCCGTGGCCAGATCGATGACCTGCGGGTTGGTGGCGGTCCCCTTCGTGAACACCGCGAGGCCGTAGTCGCCCTCCACCGCGTTCGGAACGGCATTGTCCTTGCAGAGGTCCTGAGAGGTGTCCCCGGCGGGGGTCTGGGTGACCGTGAAGGAGCCCGTGTAGCCGAGAGAGCCCAGCTTCTGCTCCAGCCTGGTGAACTGCGTGTGGCAGACCTCCTGGAGGAGGACGACGTCCGTCTTCCAGGCCACGGTCTCGTCGTACACCTTCTGGACGCGGTTGGTGACCTCGTCCGGAGTGGAGCTGCACTCCTCCCAGCTGCCGCAGATGTTGTAGCTGAGGAAGCGCAGAACGGGTGCGGAGGCCGTGTTGACGGTGTCCGCCTGGGCGGAGGGGGCGGGAGGAGCGATCAGGCCCGCCACAGCGAGGGCGCCGGCGATCGCGGTTCGACGAAGGCGCATGGCGGGTCCTCAGCCGTAGATGTTGTAGCCGTAGCCGGCCTTGGTGCGGCCGGTGAACTTGCCGTCGCCGATGCCCATGTAGGTGTAGAGGTCGCCGTTGGTG
>NZ_JBHYMF010000143.1:8740-17744 GCF_042742855.1 Streptomyces sp. NPDC058877
GAGGTGGCCGTCGGTGCCGCGGGCCACGAAGTCCGCCACACCGGTCTTGTTGATGTCGCCCACACCCACGATCGGCGACATCCCCGCCGCCATCGACGGGTCCCGGTCCACTCCGCCGATCGGCGAGACGTAGCCGCTGACACGCTGGCTGTTGTAGTAGCCGGCGGCCGTGATGGTGCCGTAGGTGACGGCGCCGCTCTGGTTGCCGCCCACCGTGGTGATCGTGCCGTCGGAGTTGATGGACTTCACGAGGGCCACGTGGTCGGCGTATCCGGCACCGTTGTAGTTGAAGACCACCGCGTCACCGACGTGCGGGGTGCTCGTCAACCCGCCGCTGTACTGGCCGAAGCTTCCGGCGGCCGCGGTGAGTCCCCCGACGTCCACGCCTGCCTGGGCCCAGACCCACTTCGCGAAGTCGGCGCACCAGGCCTCCCCGCAGCTTCCGTAATAGCCGGAGCCACCGGCGCTGTTGGTGTCGCACGGGCCGTTGCCGAGGTTCTGCTCCGCTATCCCCATGATCGTGGAACCCACACTGGCGGAGGCGGGCTGGGCGCCGGACAGCATCAGGGCGGGAGCGAGCAGGGCGGTGGCGAGCATTCCCTGCAGGGTGCGGCGAATCGATACCTTTGACACGTCTTGTCTCCTGTCGGTGGGCAGGCTGAAGTCCTCGGCACGCACGTGCCGGGTGAAGTGAGGGGCCCGCACCGCGGAAGGCACGGCGATCGGGCAGTGGGACCGTCGATCGGAGGGAGCGCGGACGACGGTGGCGCGTCGATCAGAGAGGACGCGGTCGACGGGCGCCTCGATCGGAGAGGGCGCGGTCGGCGGTGGAGCAGTCGTTCAGAAGCGGTGCGGGCGACGGCGGTGCCGTCGATCAGGCGGTGCTACTCAGGGCGCGATCGTCACCTTCGCCGCGGCCATTCCGGCCTGCTGATTGGCCGGCTGCGCAACGGCGTACACCTGGAGTTCGGTGACTCCGGCGCGCAGACCGGTGTCGACCGCGACCCGGTAGCGGATCGTCGTCGTGGCTCCCTTGGGCAGCGGCGCCCCGCCGCTCGCGGCGAGGAGGAAGTCCATGCCCGAGGCCTGCGGCAGGAAGACGGGCTGCCAGCCGCCGGTGGCGGGGTCGAGGCGCTCCAGGCGCCCGGCCACCGAGCCGAGGGGGGCGAGTCCCCCGTCGTACTGGTCGAAGCGGACCACGGGCGCGATGAGCGGGTAGTCGGTGTCACCGCTGTTGCGCATGGTCACGGTGAACTCCACCGGTGCGCCGCCGGGCACGAACCGCGGCGAGGCGGGCATCCCGGTGATGTCCACGGTGAGACGCGCGGTCTTGGTCACGGTCAGCCGGCCTTCGGGAAGGCGCTGCTGCCCGACGGACGGGTGGTGCGACGCGGGCGTGGTGGGCCGGGAGGTGGCGGACGCCGGGGGAGCCGGGTTCTGCGGGGTTCCCGAGGGGCGCGGGGTGCCCGGGGCCGCGCTCGGCGTCGGAAGGGCATCGGGTGCCCGGCCCGTCGGTCCGGTGTCCAGGGGCTCGGGGGCTTGGGACGCCTGGGCGGCTGGCGCGTGGTGCGCACTGTCGGCGTCGGAGTTCGGGGTGGCCGCGGTGGTCGGGGTGGTCGCGGTACGGGCTTGAGGAGCGGTCGGTTCGGAGCCGGCGCAGGCGCCGAGCGATCCGACGAGCCCGGCGACGAGCAGAACGGCTGCGGCGAGACGCCGGGACGAGCGGGGACTGGAGTTGACGGACTTCATGACGGCGTGCTTCCTCCGGACGGGGGCCGATGGCAGGTGAGTGTCGGGTGCTGCCCCGGCGATCAGCCCCAGATCATGTTGCCGTTGGGCTCGGAGGCGACGACGGTCACGGAGGCGGCGGAGGAGTGGCTCTCGGCCGGCTCGGACTGGAGCCCGTGGACGGTGCCGAGTGCGACGAGGGAGAGGGCGGCGACCGCGGCGGCCTTGGCGAGGGAGATGCGAAGCATGGTCATAGTCCTTCTCTGCGAGGTGAGTTGGCTTCCGGTGCTTCGCGTCCCGCGGTGGCGCTGGGCTCCGGTGGTGTCGTCCGGGGTGGTGTCCCTGGCTGACGAGTTCAGCTTCGTCGCAGTTCAGACGGGGTGGAAGAGCAATCAGATGGACGGAAAGGGCCGTGGACGGATCTGTCCACCGTGGTCGGAAGAGGACAGGAGGAGTTCGTAGAAAGGAGCCACCAAGGGCACGGTGGCGCTGACGAGTTCCCATCCCGCGAGGGACGCCTGGGACTTGAGGACGCGGCGGCAGAGCGCCTCCGCGCGCGCCTCCGCCTCGCTCAGCGAGTCCGCGAGGAGGAAGACGCCGATGACGGGATGCGGTCGGGCGTGGACGTGCGTGACCACGTGCTCGACGCGCTCCTCGGCACGGGCGGCGGAGAGGACCAACTCGCTCAGGTATGGGGGGAGTACCGCGTCCGGCCCGAGCGGCCTGAGCGTGGCGTGAATCAGCTGCATGGGAGCGAGGTTCCCAAAACGGCCAACAGGTTCACAGTTCATCAATGGGGCCGTTTCCGGCAGTGGCCGCAACCGTCCACCGCCCGCTCGCGCGACGTAATCGCGCATTCGTGCGATGATCGCGGGCTGGAACGATCGCCAGCTGTCACAAGGGGGGAACCGAATGCTCACCGCACTCGGCCTTGATGCCATGTCGGAAGCCGTGTACCGCAGCATGCTCGCGCACCCGCAGGAAGGAGTGAGCGCGCTCGCCGAGCGTCTCGGGACGACGGAGACGGAGATCCGCCACGCCCTGGACACCTTGAGCGGGCTGTCCCTGCTGCGCCCTTCCGGCGAACACGAGGGAATGCTGCGGGCTGTCTCCCCGGACATCGGCATGGAGATCGTGATGGCGCGGCAGCAGGCGGAGCTCGCGGCCCAGCAGCTGCGGATCGAGGCTTCCCGCGCCGCCGCGGCCCAGCTCATCGCCGAGTACGCCGATCTGCGCCCCGCCGGCACGCACCCGGGAGTCGAGCAGCTCATCGGCATCGACCAGATCCGCGACTGCCTGGCGCGGTTGACCCGGGACGTCCGGCAGGAGGTCATGACGTTCGCGCCCGACGGCGGACAGAAGCCCGAGCACATCGAGGCGGCCCGGCCCCTCGACCGGGACCTGCTGGAGCGCGGCGTCCGGATGCGCACCGTCTACCTCGAGAGCGTGCGCAACAGCCCCCACACCGTCGCGTACGTGAACTGGCTCGCCGAACTCGGCGGCCAGGTCCGCACCGTTCCCTCGCTGCCCACCCGGATGATCCTGGTGGACCGGACCACCGCCGTGATCCCGGTCAGCAGCGACGACACGGCCGCCGGTGCCGTCGTCCTGACCGGCCAGGGCACCCTCACGGCGCTCTGCGCTCTCTTCGAGCATGTCTGGGCGGGTGCGCAGCCGCTGGGCGAGGCGGCCGAGGTCAGCGACCTGGGTCTCAGCCCCCAGGAACAGAGCGTGATCGATCTCCTCTCCAAGGGCTACACCGACGAGGCCATCGCCAAGCGACTCGGTGTCTCGCCGCGCACCGCCCGTCGCCTGGCCAGCGAGCTGATGGACCGCCTGGGCGCCCGCAGCCGCTTCGAGGCAGGAGTCCGCTCGGTCCAGCAGGGCTGGCTCCCCGCCCGCTGACCCGGAGGCACGGACCGCGAGGTGGTGCGAAGGAGATGCCGTCCGTCTGGCCTGGCACTCCTGCCGCCGGGCCGAGTGCCCGCGCTTTGTGATCCGGCCGTTGACCGGCAGGTCGCCGAGGAAGCCGATCAGGAGGGGCATCCCTGACAGGTCGGGACAACGACGAAGCCTCAGGTCGCTGACCTGGGGCTTCGTTCAAGAGCGGATGACGGGAATCGAACCCGCGCTATAAGCTTGGGAATTACCCGGTACTTGGGTAGGCGCACAGTCTCTGGCCTGCGAATACGACCGCTGGCGGGGCCGTTCCGGCTGCTTCGGTGCGACCCTTGTTGACCGCTGTTTACCGCCTCTACTGGCACGTTGTGGCACGGCTTCCGCGCCGGCTGGATGCGTGAGGGTGCTGTCGCAGGTCACTGCCAGAACACCTCCTCGACGATGATCTGCGGGTCGGCGGTGCGGCGGGTGAACGTGTAGTGGATCCAGCCCCGGCCGTGATCGAAGTAGCAGACGTACAGTCCGTTCGGCACCGTCGACCGAAGCGGGGCGATACGGCAGCCGGGTGGGAGATCCGGGATGTTGTCGGTACCGCGGAAATAGGGGTCCTCGACGGTGACCAGTTCGGCTCGGATGCCGTCGATCAGGTCGCGTACCGGCTTGGGCAGGGAGTCGCGGGCGGTCCGGGCCGTATCGACCCAGTCCATCTGCCAGGGCGGCCCCATGAAGTCGCTCACTGGCCGGGCTCCGCCTTCCCCGCCTCGCGCCGAAGGTGCGCGGCCTGCGTGAGCAACTGCGTGGCCTCGGCGTTCGTCGACGCGTCGGCTGCCCGGCTTTCCAGGTCGTGGATGTGCCGGTCGAGTGAGGGATCGCGGGCAATGGCAAACTCGGCCCACCACTGGGCGAGGAACGCCGGTACCGGGGCGATGTCGTGTGTGTCGCCGATGGCCCACTTCCAGTGGGCGTCGAAGTCGGCGAGGAGCTGCGGTGTGTGCTCGGCGATCGCGGTGCGCAATGCCTTCGTGTTCCGCTCGGGCATGGGCGGGATGCCGGACGGCCTGGGGGCGGTCGTCATGCCGCCACCTCCTCGGTCTCGCTGCCCTGGGCGGCCTGCTTGGCCTTGTAGGCGGCGGCGAGGGTGGACGCGTACTGGGGTGTCCACTCCATGTGCCTGGCGACGGCCGGCGCTCCGCCGCGGCCGAGGTCTACGGCGATACGCCCAGCGGTCTCACGGAAGTGCGCGACGGCGTCGTCGGCGGCCTTCTTCGCCCGATCCAGTTCGAGCTTCTGCGCGTCGGTCAGGGCGGCCTGCGGAGCTCGGGCGCGGGGCTTGTCGGTCATGGGGGCAGTGTGGACCCCACGCCGATAAATCGCAAGGACTACTTGTCATTAAGAGCCTCGTCCGAAAGGAAAGACCTTGCGTCGAGGGCGACACCAGGTCCAGCGGCTGGTGTGTGGGTGAGTGGGCGACCTGCCGGCCACCCTCTCCGTCGAGGTCGAGCGGCACCTTGAGTGGCTCGCGGAGTAGGGGTGCCGGTGGCACGCGAAGGCGCTGTGGGCAGGATATTCCTGCGAGTTGGGGCACGCGGAGGGCACGGAGACCCCTGAGAGGTCTAGACAAGGGCGAAGACCCAGGTCGCTGACCTGGGGCTTCGTTCAAGAGCGGATGACGGGAATCGAACCCGCGCTATAAGCTTGGGAATCACCCGGCACTTGGGCTACGTATGGTGCCTGACCTGCGGAAATGCCTTGTGATGGTCTCGTTCCGGCCTCCTCGGTTGTCCCCTGGTGACCGCTGTTTACCGCCTCTACTGGCACGTTGTGGCACGACCGACGAACTCGCTCACGACGTGAACCCGAAAGGCGTCGCGAGCGCCGCCGCTGTTGCGGGCGAAGGCAAGCCTGTCCCTCAGCGGCGGTGGGTCGGTCATCTCGACTACCTCGACGACACCCGACTGTCGGTACCGAGTTGCGGTCGCCCCGGACCGGGGGCGAAGGGAGCGTGTTCAGTTTCCCTTCAAGGGCTGGTCGGCGCCGTCGTACACCTGCCCGCTGACCGCGTCGACACGCCAGAGGTCGGCCGTGCCGCTCGCCTGGGTGTCGGGGGCCGGGGCCTGGGGGCCTTGCGAGAGGTTCACGAGCCACGTGGGTCGCCAGTTGCCCTCTCTCTGCACGGCCTTGAGCGTGAATGCCTTGATCGTCATGTCGTCTGGAATGCCACCGCGATCAGCGAGCTGTTTCGCCAGCGCTTCTCGGACCAGTGACTCCGCCTTCTTGGTGTCCAGCTGCGGTTTTTCAAGGTCCAGTTGCTTCGGCCCGAGGGTCACGTCTACCTGTGAGACGGTGCCGAAACGGCTCACCTGCACGTCCAGCATCCTGGGCATGAGAACGCCGTCGTCGACCCACCGCCAGCTGGTGATCCACCCGAGTTCGGCTTTCCCGCCCACCGGATACGTCTTGTGAACGGTGGCGTCTACGCCCCACGGGTAGCGCTCATGCATGTATGCCTGAGTCACCTCGTAGGCCATCTTGTCCGTGGTCGGCGCCTTAGCGCCGGCGACCGGATAGCCCATCACGCTGGGCTGATCGCTGTCCTGAAGTAGTACGTTGAAGCGGTTCTTGTCCGGCCAGGAAAGGGTGCCGTTCGCGAACTGCTCCGGATGTGCCTTGTCCCGGCTCAGCAGTGTGAAGGCCACATTCCGGCACGGCGCTCCGGTGCAGGGCTGGTCGTACACGTGACTCAGTTCGTAGCGGTCGCCGAACGCCTCCCTCACCGCCTGCTCCACGGCCTGACGTTGCTTGTCGTCCGCCTGCGACAGGCCCGTGCCGTCGATGTGGGTGAAGGCCATGGCCGGGTAGGCGACACCGGCTCCCAGCAGCGCAAGGCCGAGCGAGGCGAACAGGGATGCCTTGGCGGCTCCCTTCCACTCGATCGTGCCGAGCTTGAGAAGTACGAGCATCGCGGCGGCGAGTCCGATGAGACCGCCGAGGATGTTCATCTGTGCGTCGGCGCTGTCGCACACCCGTCCCAAGCCGTCGACTTCCGCCTGAACGACCTCGATGGCCAGAGGGAAGACGACCACTCCGACGAGGACGGGCAGCGGGCGCCTGGCCGCCATGAGTGCGAAGAAGCCGAGCGGAACCGTCATGGCGAGGTTCCAAAGCCCCTGGGTGGTTCGGAAGGGCTCGACCACGTCGTGGTTGATGACGCACTGGCCGCTCGCGGGGCCGCTGCCCATGAAGGTGACGCCGAGAACCCCGGCAACCGTGGCTGCAAGGCCGGCGAACCATACGCCGTGGGGACTGCCCAGGCGGCGGGCGAGTAGCCAGGCCGCGACGCCGAGGACGAGGGCGACCAGAGTGCATACGACGAGGTAGCCGTAGTGGTCTTGGAAGATGGCGGTAAACACGGGCGGTTCCTTGCTGAAGTCAGATCAACAGAGCGGCGCGGGGCCCCGCCTGGGCAAGGGCGGAGCCCCGCGTGTTGCTGGTTCAGCAGTGGGCAGCGGGCGTCTGGAAACTGCCGCCCGAGTAGTTCAGGATGCCGACGCTGTTCAGGCACAGCGAGCTGGCGCTCTTCGTCCACGACCTCGCCACCGTCTGGCCGGAGCTGATGGTGAAGTAGGACGAGTAGATGGTGGATCCGCTCATGTTGAAGCCGAGGCGGACGCTGACGGAGGAGCCACCGGACTTGTAGTAGGTGGTGTAGACGCCGGTGCCGTACGTCGGGTACAGGTCACGCTTGCCGTGGCTCAGGACACCGTTGGACAGCTTGGTGCAGCGCAGGTTGGGGAAACCCCCCTCCGTGTAGCCCGAGGAGCTGCAGTACGTGTTGGCCGAGGCGGCCGGGGCGCTGACCACGATGGAGCCGGCGGCCAGGGCCGCAGCGATGACAGCAGCGCTCGTCTTGGATCTCACTCTGCTTCCTTCGTCTTCAGGCATGCCAAGCACCTCCTGGAGAGCGGTGGAGGCCGGATCACGGAGGGATCCCACTTGGCGGGCCCTCGTGTGAGGGCCCGCAAGAAATCGAACACTTGATGCGCGGAATGATCCACCGCCATTTGGTATGATGACCAAAAATCACCGTCCGACGACACAGCGTAGTCCAAAAAGTGATCATGGACTTGACTCGGCTGATCAGCGGAGCAGAGCTGGCGATGGTTACGCGGCACCGCGCCCCCTTGAACAGGTTCTCAAGCTCCAGGCCATCGGAGTGAGTTGGCGGCGCATGCTTCTCGCCACGCGTGTCCAGAAAGGTCACGAATCCTCGCCCAGGAAGCCGCCCTTGTGTCAGGCGAACGTCAGCCCGCGGAAGGCGTTGCGTACGTCGGTCAGGGGCTGACGGTCGCGGGTGTAGTAGAGCTTGTTGGTCAGCAGGACCGCCCACCGGTCCTGGGTGGGAGAGATCCACATGCCAGTGCCAGTGAAGCCGTAGTGGACCCAGACGTCCTGCTCGTCGGTGGTGCCGGGGGCAGGGTGCCAGAACAGGCCGCGCTCGGGCTGGAGGCCGCTGGTCTGCACGGTGAGGGAGTGGGCGCTCCACTCGGCGCCGAAGCCGGCCTCCGCGGGGGCGGTGGTGTGGTCCAGCATGTAGCGGAGGAAGACGGCCAGGTCTTCGAGGACGGTGAAGGTGCCGGCGATGCCGCAGACGCCGCCGAGGAGCCGGGCGGAGAAGTCGTGGGCGGTGCCCTTGAGGTGGGTTCCGGTGTCCTGGTCGAGATCGGTGGGGGCGCATCGGGCGGCGAGGTCAGTCGGCAGTCGGCCGAAGCGGGTGGTGTTCATGCCCAGGGGGCGCCAGGTCCTCGTCTCGCAGAGCTGGTCGAGAGGTCGGCCGGAGAGGTGTTCGGCGAGGTAGCCGAGGATGAGGGCGGCCCGGTCGGTGTACTCGACGGCTTCGCCGGGCGGCCGGTTGAGGGCTTCGTGCAGGACCCCGCGGCGGATGCTGGCGGGGTCGGTGCCGTAGAGGTTCTTCAGCTGGGACCGGAGGGGGAGGCCGGCGGTGTGGGTCAGGAGTTGTCGGGCGGTCACGGCGCCGAGGGGGTGGCCGTTGACCTCGTTCCAGAAGGTGCCGAGCGGGGCGTCGAGGTTGAGGACACCGTCCTCCCACAGGGCTCCGACGGAGGCCCAGACCGCGAGGATCTTGGTGAGGCTGGCGGCGTCGAAGACGGTGTCCGGGCGCATCCGCACGTCTGGTTCGTCGGGGTCCAGGACGCCGGTGGCGCCCATCGCCCGGACTCCGCCGGAGTCGCCGACGGCCCACACCGCGCCCGGGTAGACCTTGTCGCGGACGCCTTCGCTCAGCAGGTTCTCGATGCGGTCGATGCGGTACGGCATGGTCTTCCTCTTCGTGCGGGTCTCCCAGCGGTCAGCGTAGTGA
>NZ_JBHYMF010000144.1:0-17685 GCF_042742855.1 Streptomyces sp. NPDC058877
GCCCCGGCCACCAGGCCGGGGCCGGGGCCCTTCGGGTGCCGCTGCGGCTCCCGGGCGGGGGAGCGAGGGGTGGGGTGCGCGTCACAGCGAGGAGTGGTTCCGTCACGGACCCGCCGCCCCCTAGGGTCGGGGCCATGTTCGCTGCCTACGCCGCCCGAATCGACCGCGACCAGCCCCTGAACGGCCTCGAACTGGGCGAACGCCCCGAGCCCGAGGTGCGTCCCGGCTGGACCACCGTCACCGTCAAGGCCGCCTCGCTCAACCACCACGACCTGTGGTCGCTGCGCGGGGTCGGACTGCCCGAGGAGAAGCTGCCGATGATCCTCGGTTGCGACGCCGCAGGCATCGACGAGGACGGCAACGAGGTCGTCCTGCACTCCGTCATCGGCCAGACGGGGCACGGCGTCGGCCCGGACGAGCCCCGGTCCATCCTCACCGAGCGCTACCAGGGCACCTTCGCCGAACGGGTCACCGTGCCCCGCTGGAACGTGCTGCCCAAGCCGAAGGAGCTGTCCTTCGAGGAGGCCGCCTGTCTGCCCACCGCCTGGCTCACCGCGTACCGCATGCTCTTCACCAATGCCGGCGTGCGCCCCGGCGACTCCGTCCTGGTGCAGGGCGCGGGCGGCGGCGTCGCCACCGCTGCGATCGCCCTCGGCAAGGCGGCGGGCCTGCGGGTCTTCGCCACCAGTCGCGACGAGGCCAAGCGCAAGCGGGCCGTCGAGCTCGGTGCCGTCGAGGCGTACGAGCCGGGAGCGAGGCTTCCGCAGCGGGTGGACGCCGTGATCGAGACCGTCGGTGCCGCGACCTGGTCGCACTCGGTCAAGTCGCTGCGGCCTGGCGGCACGCTCGTCATCTCGGGCGCCACCAGTGGGGACCGGCCCTCGCACGCCGAGCTGACCCGGATCTTCTTCCTGGAGCTGAAGGTCGTCGGCTCGACGATGGGCTCCAAGGACGAACTGGAGGACCTGCTGTCCTTCTGTGCGGCGACGGGCCTGCGGCCGGTGGTCGACGACGTCCTGCCCTTGGACCGGGCGCGTGAGGGCTTCGAGAAGATGGCCTCCGGCGAGCTCTTCGGGAAGATCGTCCTGAAGACCTCGTGACGACCCCTTGATGATGCGTCAGTCATGCTGATGGGATCTCCGGCACCACGAAAGGTGAACAACGCTCACGTCGTCGTGTCGGAGGTCCTCCTTGTTGCGCACCACTCTTGCCGCGGCCGTTGCCGTCGCCGCACTGCTCGCCCCGACCGCCGCCCAGGCCCGTCCGGTGGATCAGGATCCTCCGGCCGGAACGGCGCACCCGGTCGCCCGGGAGGCCGTGACGGGCCTGTCCGGCCGGGCCGATGGGGCGGACGCCCCCGCCCTGACCGACTCCCGCGGTCGCACCCTCACCCTGCGCGGCTGGAACGTCGGGGACAAGGCGCACCGCGGTGACGCCGCACTTTCCGCCATCACCGAGAAGCACTTCCGTGACATGCGGGCCCAGGGCTTCAACTTCGCCCGGGTCCTGGTCTTCTGGGACGACCTGGAGCCCAGCCCGGGGCAGTACAGCGAGGCGTACCTCCACAAGGTCGAACGGATCCTGGACTGGGCCGCGCGCCATGACGTCAAGGTCGTCCTCGACGCCCACCAGGACGTCTTCGGACCCGCCTTCGACCACCGGGGGATACCCGCCTGGGCGACCAGGACGGACGGGCTGCCCTTCACCGCCCACCCCGACGACTGGTTCTCCGAGTACTTCGAGCCCGCCGTCCAACGGGCCTTCACCCACTTGTACGAAGACGAGGACCTCCAGCGGGCCCAGGCCCGCATGTGGCGGGTGCTCGCCGGTCGCTTCGCCCGCCACCCGGCCGTGATCGGCTACGACCCGATCAACGAGCCGATGGGCGAGCTGCGCGGGGGCGAGGACCTGGCGACGGCGGCCCGCCGCATCGAACGCGACCAGTTGACCCCCATGTACAACCGGATCGCGGACGCGATCCGGTCCGTCGACGACAGGAATTGGATCTTCGTCGAGCCGACCCCCATCGTGGGCGAGGGGGTACCGACGGGACTCGGTCGGATCGACGATCCGAAGGTCGTCTACGCCCCGCACTTCTACAACGGCGGGATGGAGGCGGGCGGGGACTACGACCCGGACGCCGGCTGGATCGAGAACTACGAGCAGGCCATCACCCTGTACCCGAAGGAGCACAAGGTGCCCGTGGTGGTGGCCGAGTGGGGGCCGCTCAACAACGCCCAGCCGAACATGAACCGTTTCTACCGCGAGGCGATGGCCTCGCTCGGCCGCTACAGCTCCGGCTGGGCCGGCTGGGAGTGGTGCTACGGCGGTGGCTACTGCGCGGTGGACGGCACCGGGGCCTTCCGCACCAACAAAGAACGGACCGCCGAGCCGTATGCGGAGGCGGTCGCGGGCACGGTCCGCTCCGCCTCCTATGACCCCGAAGCCGGCGCGTACAGCCTGTCGTACGAGGCCACCGGCCCTCGGGGCTCCCGGGTCACCGAGCTCTCCCTGCCGGCTGGCGACTGGCGCGTGAAGGCCCGCGGCGGGGCGCTGGTCCTCCGCAAGGCCCCCGGCCGAGCCTGGATCCTTGCTGCCCCGAACGCCCGCGTGACGGTCACGGTCACCAGGAGCTGAACACTCCCCAGGCTTCTCGCCGGCCGGCCCGGGGCGCTCCCGGGCCGGCCGAGCGGTGCTCCCGTGCGGCCCGCTCGGCTGCCCCGTCCGCCCGGTCCCCGTTCTGCCCGCCCGCGCGTCCGGCCCGTTCGTTTCCGTCGGGGCGGCCGTGTGCTGTCGGGGCCTCGTGCCTCAGGCCTTTCTGGTCGGGCCGAGCAGAGCCGTGATGCCGAGGGCCGCCGTCGCCAGATGGTCCCGGGCTTGGACGAGTTGATCCTCCGTCACCCCGTGGTCCCGGGCTGCGTCGCGGATCTCGTCACGGAAACGGTCGAGGAGCCGGTCGAGGTCGCGGGTCGGGTCGCCGGTCCCCTCCGCGTCCCGTGCCCACTCAGGTGCCTCGCCGGACGGCTCCGGCGCGAGCGGCGACTCCTGCGAGGCGGCCTTCGGGTGGGTCGTTCCCGCCACCAGATCGCCCAGCTGGGCCGTGATGCCCGAGAGGCCCTCCCAGATGCCCTTGGGCCAGTCGCCCTGTGAGAGCCGGTCCTGGACCTCCTCCTGCACCTGCTGGGCGATCCGCTGGAACTCCTTCGCCTGGCGGCGCGCCGACCGGGCCTCCTCGCGGGCCTCCCGGGCCTGCTGCTTCCATTCCTGCCGGACCCGGCGCAACTCGTCCTTGGCGTCGGCGAACGAGGAGGGGCCCGTCGCGCGGTTCTGGCCCGCCGCCGCCCGCATCTCGCTGCGCACCCGGCCGGCCGCGCCCCGCACGTCCTCGCGTATCTCCGCCGCCAGTTCCGACACCGACTCGCGGATCTCCCGCTCCAGGTCATCCAGTTCGGCGCCGCGACCGGCGAGTTCGGCGCGACCGGCGTCGGTGATCGAGTAGACCTTGCGACCGCCTTCGCTGGCGTGGGTGACGAGCCCCTCGGCCTCCAGCTTGGCGAGCCGCGGGTAGACGGTGCCGGCCGAGGGTGCGTACAGCCCCTGGAAGCGCTCCTCCAGCAACCGGATCACTTCGTACCCGTGGCGCGGGGCTTCGTCGAGCAGTTTGAGGAGGTAGAGGCGAAGGCGTCCGTGGGCGAAGACGGGCGGCATGTCAGAGCACCTTTCCGTTCGCGGAGGGGGCGGACGAGGGGGCGGGGCCGTCGTCCTCGGGCTCGGGGCGGCGGAGCAGGGCGATGGAGCCGGAAACGGTGGTCGCCTTGAGCGTGCCCCGGCCCGAACCGAGCGTGCCGGTGATCGACTTGGCGCCCCACTGGCCTCCCACCCGCAGGTCATCGAAGGCGTTCGACACGGAGCCGCTGGTGGTGCTGGCCTCGACCCGGGCATCGGTCGGATGGGGGAGCCGAATGGCGACCTCGCCGGAGACGCTGGTGAGCCGGATGTCGGCGGGCGACCCGTCCAGCCGGGCCGGATCGAGGTCGATGACCATGCTCCCACTGACCGTGTCGGCCTTCACGGAGGAACCCGAGCCCTCGATCACCGTCACATCGCCGGTGACGGAGTTGGCGCGCAGCGGGCCGGTGACCGACTGGGCTTCCAGATGGCCGGAGACGCTCTCGGCGCGGACCGGGCCGGAGAGTCCGAGGAGGGTGGTGCCGCCGGTGACGCCCCGCACTTCCGTGCGCCCCCGGATGCCGGTGACGACCGTCTCGGCGCCCACCGCCACCACCTCGACGTCGACGCCTGCCGGCACGGCCACCGAGACGACGGCCCGTCGCCGGTACTCCTTGCGCTCGAACCACTTGAGGAAGCTCTTCCACTGGAGGTCCTCGTAGGTCACGGTCAGGGTCGAGCCGTCCTGTGTCACCACCAGCGGCGGACCCTCGATCTCGGAGACCTCCACGCGGGCGGAATCCCCGTCGGTGCCCACCACGTTCACCGCTCCGTTGACGATGCGGACCTGGAGGATCGTCACGGGGTCGGTCGGAGCCAGCTTCGTCGGCTCGGTGACGGACCACTTCGTCATGGTGCTGACCTCCCGTATCGGCGACACGACATATCGCGTCTCTCGTCAAACACGATATATCGCGGACGATCGAAGTCAACCCTGACTCTTCCCTGATGCGGGGCGACGATAAGCCTTCGTACAGGGACAAATTGCCCTAGCGTAGGGCCCATGAACGCAGCATCCGGACCGAGCGCCGCAGGGGCCCTGCTGCTCTGCCGTGCCGATCCCCCGACGGTCCGGCCGCCGGCCCAACTCCTCCGGGAACACCTGCTCCTCGCCCCCGCGGGCACCGGGTGGAGCGTGCTCGTGCCGGAAGGAAGGCCCTGGCTCCACGACGGGGAGTCCGTCGAACGGGTGGTCACCGGCTGGTCGACCGCACTCGCCGTCTCGGCCGCCGGCTGGCCCGTCGTCGCGCTCTGGTGGGACCGCGACCGGGCCGGCCTCACGCTCGCCGCCGGCTTCCGGCGCACCGTCGGCTACACCTGGCTCGCGGACGGTACCCCCGTCGGCGAGGACGAGGCCATGCGCACCTTCGCCACCCGGCTCGCCCTCGATCCGGTCCTGGACGTGCAGGCGCTCGAACCGCTCACCACGTCCGACCCGGACGCCGACGCCCGCGCCCGACTCCTCGGCGTCGTCGCGGTCCTCGCCCGCACCGGACTCGCCCTGCCCACCGGCCTCGTCCCCGGCGAGGGTGCCGAACGGCTCCGCTCCGCAGCCCTTGCCCAGGGCGCCGAACAACTCGACCGGTCCGGGGAGGAGGCCCCACCGGACCCGGCCGAGCCCGGGGGCCGGGGGAGCGTCGCCCTGCGCACGGAGCCCGACGAAGCCGAGGGCGGCCCCCTCGGCCCGTACCCCCGTGACCCGTACCCGCGCGGTCCCGAGGCCCACGTGCGGAGCGCGGTGGAGCTCCTGGTGGGGATGCCGTTGCTGGTCTGGGGCGCCGGTCGGCGCAGCGGCGGCTGGGTGACGGCGGGGGCGCTGCTCGTCCTCCACGGCGCGTTCGGGCTCGCCTACGACCGCTTGCGGGAGCGGTGATCCCGCCGCAGGGCCGGGCCGCCTACTCCTCGTCGTCCTCGTCGTCCAGGCGGGCCAGCCAGGTGGCGAGGCGCTCGACAGGCACCTCGAAGTCGGGGTTCAGGTCGACGAAGGTCCGCAGCTGCTCGGCGAGCCACTCGAAGGTGACCTCCTCCTCGCCGCGCCGCTTCTCCAGTTCCTCGATGCCACGGTCGGTGAAGTACATGCGATCAGGATAGGCCGTGCCCTCTCCGTCCCCTGTCGCCCGTCAGCCGCACCGATTAGCCTGCTGGGTCCAACATCGCTTCGGTGAGCGGGGGCCGCTGTGGCACACGGGATCGCCCGGATTCGACTGGACGACGGCACGCCCGTCTGGGCGCGGGTCAGCGACGTGGAGGAACTCGACAGGGGCGGGGGCTTCCAGGACACCGGCGTCCGGGACCGGGTCGTCTCGATGGCCGGCGGACTCACGGACGTGGTGCGCGGGGTCGTCCGCTCGCTGCGCGCCGGACTCGACCCGCGGGGACCGGTCGAGGTCGCCGTCAGCTTCGGCATCGAACTGTCCGCACAGTCCGGAAAGGTCATCGGCGTCCTCGCGGACGGGGCGGGCACGGCCTCGGTGAACGTCTCCCTCACCTGGACCGAACGGGGCCCGCAACCCCCCGCCCCGACGCCCGCGGACTCGACGGCGGCCACCCCGGCCGCGACGCCCGCCCCCGCGCCCCCGGTGCCGGAGACCCCTCCGGTGCCGGGCACACCCCCCGCACCGGACGCACCCCCCGTACCGCACGCGCGCCCGGCGGCCGATGGGCCCGCATGAGCGCCTTCGACGCACTCGTGCGCCCCGCACTGGTGCGCATCGCCGCCCCTGGCTGTGGGTATGACCCGCATGGCGACCGGTACTGGGGCACCGGCTTCTTCATCGCCCCCGGCTGGGTGCTGACCTGCGCCCACGTGGTGGCCGAGGGGGGAAGCGCGGTGTGGAGGAGCGAGCCGGCCGTCGGCATCACCTGGGAGGACGGCAAGACCGCCCGCGAGACCACCGGCACCGTCGTGCTCGCGCTGCCCCGCCCCGATCGGCCCGAAGCCCCGCCCGACCGGTGGGCCTTCCCCGACGTCGCGCTCGTCCGCGTGCCCGGTGCGGCGAAGGCGTCCTGCGTGCGCCTCAGCGAGCGCCCCGCCGTCTGGCCGGCCGCGGTCAGCCTGCACGGCTGGTCCCGCGAGACCGGCGAACTCGGAGTGCGGAACGTCCACGGCACCCTCAACGGCAGTGACGGACAAGCGCTCGTCACCGACGGCGTCATGCCCGTCGAGGGTTGCTCCGGAGGCCCGGTCGTCGACCACGCCCAGGGCGCCGTCATCGGCATCAACAAGGGGCGCGGGCGCGACGGCGGCGCCATCGTCCCCGTCACCGCCCTGCGCCGGCTGCACGACCTCCCCGGCGGCGAGCAGATGGGCGAGGCGCTGCGCGCCCACGACCGGTACCACCTGCACCGCTACCGCTCCCTCGACGACCGCCCCGACTGGACCCGCGCCCAGCGGCGGCTACCCGCGTCGAGCGGCGTCGGCCCCGGGCTGCGCACCCAGCTGTACGGACACCTCGCCGAGCTGCCCGCCCCCACCGCACCCGGCGAGATCATGGACCTGGTCGACCGGGTCAAGGCCTGGATCAGGGACGACGACCTGCCGGACGCGTTGGAGGACGACCCGCGCACCTGGAGCCAGGGGGCCGGGTTGCTCCGCGGCCTGCGCGCCCCCCGGAGGGACGGCGCCCAGGCCCACGACCTCGACGCCGTCCTGCTGTACGCGGCCCACGTCGTCCGGCACGTCTCCGACCGCCATCGCGAGCGTGCCGACACCAGCGGCCTCACCCACTGGATCATCGACGAGTCGGGCGACGCCGACCGCCACCTCCGACGCGAGATCGACCGCCTCGTCACCCCGGGCCGACCCTCGCCCCTGTCCGTGCGCGAGCCCCGTGCGCGGGCCGACGTCCTCCTGGAGGTCGACACCCCCCGCTACGACCGGCGCTACCCCTGGCGGGTCAAGCTCCTCCTCGACGGGCACACCGTCAGCCCGCTCCACTGCGACGACCGGGGGGTCGAGCGGGCCAAGCTCAAGGAGACCCTCCGCGAGCCCCTCGCGGACGCGCTGAGGCGCGGCGACAGCGGATCCCATCTGGCCGCCGTGGAGGCCGTGCTGCCGCGCGAGCTGTTCGACGAACCCCTCGACACCTGGCGACTGGAGCCGCCCCACGGCCCCGACGACTCCTGGACCACCACCCTCGGCCAGCGCAGGATCGTCGTCATCCGTGACGCCCGCCGCCACGACCGGGAACCGGCCCCCGAATGGCGCGAGCGCTGGGAGGCCGCGGAGCGCGGGCCGTTGCACACGGCTCCGCTGCGTGCCGAGGCGCCGGGCGCGGGCCCGGAGGCCCACACCCCGCGCGTGCGCCGGGAAACCTGGGCGGAGACCTACGACCGGCTCCGCGAGGCCGAGGGCGGCACCGTCCCTGTCTACTGCGGCCAGGTCGGCAGCGGCGACGGGCTCATGGCGATGAACGCGGCGCTCGCCGCCGGTCATCCGCTGGCCCTCTGGCGGACGGGCGCCCACGACCACACCGACTGCGCGGAGTTCCACGAGCGGGCCGGTCAACTCCTCGCGGGCGCGGTCACCGCCTGGGACGTGCGCGGCCCGGTCCGTTCCCTGCGCACCCGGTCACAGGACCGTGCCGCCGGCCCCGAAGCACGTGCCGCCCATGCGTGGGCCGAATCCCTCGCCGTGCTCCTCGACCCCCCCGACCGGCCGCCGCACGGCGGACGCCTGGAGGCCCCGCCCCTGCTCGGAGAGGGGGAGCAGTGACCGGAGGGACCGACGGGGCCCGATGCCCGCGATCCGTCCGATTACGGCATCGGCAGGCCCCGCCCCCGGGCGGTACGGTCGACGGGCCCGGCACCGACACCACAGCCAGGAGGAGTCCCAGGTGAACGATTGGCGGATCTACCGTGGTGCCGGCCTCCCGCACGACGAGATACGGCGACTGCCCGCCCCGCCGCCCTGGCGCGACTTCTCCACGGGGGGCGCCGACGACACCCTGACCGGCTCCGACCGGCGGCTCGGCGTCAAGCGCAGACTCGTCCAGAACCACCATCCCCGCCCCGCCGAGACCGACGCCGTCAACGCCGCCCTGTACCTGCGCCGGCCGCTCCTCGTCACCGGCAACCCGGGCACCGGCAAGTCGACCCTCGCGCACGCCGTGGCCCACGAACTGGGCCTCGGGCGCGTCCTGCGCTGGCCGATCGTCAGCCGCTCCACCCTCCAGGACGGCCTCTACCGCTACGACGCCATCGGACGGCTCCAGGACGTCCAACTGGAGCGCGCCCGGGACGGCGCGCCCGGTCCGGTCGCAGCGACCCCGGCCGGCATCGGCTCGTACATCCGTCTCGGGCCGCTCGGCACCGCGCTGCTCCCCTCCGAGCAGCCCCGCGTGCTTCTCATCGACGAGCTCGACAAGAGCGACCTCGACCTGCCCAACGACCTCCTGAACGCCCTGGAGGAGGGCGAGTTCGCCATCCCCGAACTGGAGCGGCTCGCCGATCGCGAGCCCGTCGTCGAGGTGCTCAGCGACGACGGCCGGAAGGTGGCGGTGCACGGCGGCCGGGTCCGCTGCACCACCTTCCCCTTCATCGTGCTCACCTCCAACGGCGAACGGGACTTTCCCGCGGCACTGTTGCGCCGCTGCATCCGGCTGGAGCTCGAACCGCCCGGCGAGGAGCAACTCGGCGCCATGATCGAGGCCCACCTCGGGACCGACGCCGCCTCCGGCGACGGCGAACGGGACCTGGTCCAACGCTTCCTGAACCGCGAACCCGGCGAGGTCATCGCCACCGACCAACTCCTCAACGCCCTCTACCTGACCCAACACGCCTCCCACGCCGAGCGGGTGACCAGGGAACGCATCGCGGACATGCTCATGCAACCGCTCGATCAGCCGAGGTGACGTTCGGATGCACCGGATGCATCTGGAGGAGCTCGCCCGCAGACTACGGGCCGGCGGACAGGACCCCACCGCCGAAGACATCGCCGATGCCCTCTGGCTCGCCCGCTGGCTCCCCGGCCCCTCGCCGGAGGGGGCGGGCACCGGGCCGCCACCGCAGGCGACCGGGGACGCGCCCGCCGTCGACGCGACCCGGCCGACGGCCCGGCCCGTCGACCAGGCGGGCCCGGTCCGAGCCGAGGACGCGGACCCGAGCGGCAGGACCGGCCGGCCCGCCCGACCGGAAGACGCGCTCCGAGAGTCCGTCGCCCTGCACATGAAGGCCGGAACCGGCGGAGCGCCCAGCAGAGCCGGGCTGGCGGAGCGGGGCGCCACCCTGCCCGTCCGCGCGCCCGTCGCCAACGCCCTGCCCGGCCTCCTCGGCCTGCAGAAGGCCCTCCGCCCCCTCCGCGACTACGCTCCCGCCCCGCCCCGGCCCGGCGAGGGAACCCTCGACGAAGAGGCCACGGCCGAACACAGCGCCGCCGCCGGCATCCTCACCCCCGTCCTGCGTCCCGCCACGGGCCGCCGCCCCGACATCCAGCTCCTCATGGACACCGGCCCCGCCATGGTGGTCTGGAACCGGATGGTCGAGGAACTCCGCCAGGCCTGCCAGCAGTCGGGTGCCTTCCGCGACGTCCAGGTGCACCGCCTGTACGACGCAGGCGAAGGCCCCCCGCTCGTCACCACCACCTCCGAGGCCGACGGCAGCCCCCGGCTCCGCCCCGTCGACCAGCTCCACGACCCGACCGGACGCCGGCTCACCCTCGTCGTCAGCGACTGCGTCGGGCCCCTCTGGCAGCGCGGCGCCGCCCAACGCTTCCTGCACCAGTGGCCCCACCACTCCCCGCTCGCCCTGGTGCAGCCGCTGCCGCCGCGGCTCTGGCCGCGCACCGCGCTCCCCGCCGACCCCGGCACCTTCCAGCGCTCCGCGACCCCCGGCGGACACCTCGCCTTCCGCTCCGACGACGAACCCTGGGGCCCCCTCGCACCGGACCGCCGTGCCGTACCCGTGCTCACTCCCACCCCGGAGGCCTTCGCCTCCTGGACCCGCCTGCACACCGGTCACGGCGGCAACCTGGTACGCGGCTGGGCCGCCTGGCTCCACCCCGAACCGACCGGGCCGCAGCCTCCCGCCAGGCCCCGGGCCCCGCGCAGTGACGAGGAACTCCTGCGGGCCTTCCGTGCCGGCGCCTCCCCGGGGGCGCTCCGGCTCGCCGTCCACCTCGCGGCGGCCCCGTTGACGCTGCCCGTCATGCAACTCGTCCAGCGCGCCATGCTGCCCGACACCGGCCCCATGGAGCTGGCCGAAGTCCTCCTCAGCGGGCTGCTGCGACGGCTGCCCGGCCCCACCCCCCACCCCTGCTTCAGCTATCCGCCGGTCATCCAGCAGCACTTCCTCGGCTCGCTCGACCCGAGTGCCGCCGCCCTCGTCCTCAAACACTGCTCCGCCTATGTGGAGCGCAATTTCGGCCAGGGCACACGGAACTTCCCGGCCCTTGCCGCCGCCCGTCTCGCCGGGGCGGAGAGCAGCACCGTTCCCGAACCGGGCGGTCCGGCTCCGGGCCGCCCCGAAGCACTCCCCAACGGGGCCGACGGAACCGACGGAACCGATGAGACCGACGAGTCCCTCGGCGTCGAAGGGGCGGAGACCGAACTGTTCGCGCGCATCCCCGCCCGCGTACTCCGCTTCTACCACCCCGACCTCATCACCCCCGACCCGTTGACCGAGGCCCGACGCCTCCTCGACCAGGGCCGCGGACAGTCCGACCCGGCCCTCATCGCCGGCGCCCGCGAGCGTGCCGAGGCGGCCCTCCCGGCCGAGCCCGTCGAGGCCCGCATCCTCCTCGCCCGCACCCTCTACGCGGAGGCGGGCACGGCCGCCGCCCGCCGCTCCCAGCGGCGCCGCGACCTCCTCGTGCAAGCCGCGGAGACCCTGTTCCGTGCAGGGGAGCTGGCCCGGCCCGGTGGCGAGGCATGGGCCGAAGCACAGCTGGAACTCGCCGTCGTCCAGCACGCGTTGTGGCGCGACACCGATGAGGTCGACCACCTCGACGAGGCCCTCGCCGCCCTCGCCGCGGACGCGGACCGCTGGCCCGAGGCCTCCCGCCACACCCTCCACCTGCGCCGGGGCAGACTCCTCCTGGCCCGCGGTGACGGCCACGGGGCCGCCGACGAACTCGCCTCCGCCCTCACCCTCCGGGAAAGCGCCGCCGCCCTGCTCGACCTCGCCGACGCCCTACGCCTGGCCGAAGCAGCTCCCGAACGCATCGCCGCCGCGCTCGACCGAGCGGAAGCCCTCCTCGGCGACGGCCGCGCCCTGCGGCTGCGGCTGACCGTCGCCCGCGCCGACCTGCACGACCGTGCCGGGGACGGGCCCGCCACCGACGCGGCGTACGAGGAGGCCACGCTGCTCGCCCCCGCCGACAGCGAACAGCGCGGGCGGACCTTGCTGGCCTGGGGCGGATCCCTGCTGCGGAGGGCCGTGGCGGGCAGCGGGACCGCCCCCGTCGACCGGGCCGAGGGCGTCCTGCGCGAGGCCTTCACCCGACTGCCCGCCGGAGCTCCCGAGCGGGCCAGGGCGAGGACCCTGATCGGCACCGTCCTCGCGCTCCGCTTCCACCGCGCCGGCTTCCTGCCCGATCTCTTCGAGAGCCGTCATCTGCTGGAGCAGGCGCTCCGGGGCACCGACGACCCGGGCGAGCGCGCCGAAGTGTGGATGCAACTGGGGCGCGTGAAACTGGAGCTTGCGATGACGGCGCGGGACGGGGTGATCGGCGACGCGCTCACCGCCTACCGCAACGCCGGCGAGGACTCCCGCGCCGCCCACGGGGACGACCCGGGCACGGTCACCGGTGCCCGCGCGCTCCACGCCCAGGGGGCCGTGCTGTGGCTGATGGGCCGACCCGGCCGGGCCAGGACCGCACTCCTCGCGGCGGTCGAGCAGTGGCGACGGCTCACGGGGCGGCTCGTGGAGGTGGACTGGGCCGACGTGGAGCGGACCAGGGCCCTGCTGGCGGAGGTGGAGGACGCGACGGGCGAGGGCCGCGCAAGCGCCTCCACGGAGGCGCGGCGAGGGCTCGCGCCGCCCTGGTGGCCCTGGGGCGACACCACCGGATGAGCTTCTGCCGAATCGGCTGAATAACGGGGGCGCGAATGGGCGCAGTTGAATCGAATGGGTTTCCGGTATCCCGGCGTCGGGAAGAACCGCTGCGCCGCTACGACCGTGGGGGACAGCGTCGGTGAGGAGGAGCCGAGAGTGTTCGAGCGTACGGAGTGGGCGACCGGTGTCGGCCGGAGTGCCGGCGGGTCTCCGCAACTGCCCGATCTCGCGGCCGTCGATCTGCGGACCTTGCGCGTCATGGACGACGCCGTCGTCGGCGCGGCGGTCGAGAAGGTGCTGCGCCACCCCGAGGACTTGGCCGTCGCCTGGCCCGAGGACGCCCTCGTCGGCTGATGCCCGGACGGCCCGCACCATCCGGTCCGAGCCGTTCGGCGTCCGTGCCGACCCCTCGAATTCAGCCCCATCGACGGGAAGTCGATCGGCCCGCACCGCCTGTGGCCGGCGCCGGCCGATGCCGATCCGTCCCGCCCCGCACCGGCCGGTTCCCGTCGTGGCGCCCCCGGTGACGTCCCCGCCCCGTCACGGGAGCCGGGAGTGATCGCCGCGCCCCCGCGCCCCGCGGCCCTGGCCGCGCTGGCGGCCACCCGACCCGCTCCGGCGGGCACCGCCTTCCTGCGGTCCGGGATGCACGCCCGCCGTCTACTGCTGCTCAAGGCGCTGCTCGTCCGGGTGCGGCGCCACCGCGAGGAGGTCCATCCCGAAGCCCTCCACGGCTTCGAAACCGCCTGGAGCTCCCTCGAACGGATCGAGCGCAGCGCCCCCGGCGTGGTCCGTGCCGTCCTCGACTACCCGACCACCGGGGCCTGGCTCGCCGCCGCCCTCACCGAGCCCACGGGCCCCGCCCTCGACCGGCACCTCGCCCGTCTGGAGCTGATCGCCGCCACCGCCGCCCTCAGGGCGGGCCGACCGATCGACCTCGTGGTCCCCGCTCCCGCCGGCGTGCTCTCGCTCCCGGGAGTCGGGAGCGTCTCGCTGCCTCCGGGCCCGGCCCGGCTCACCTCCCGCTCGCGGACCGTCCGGATCCACTCCGACGGCACTTCGGGAGCCCCGGCGGCACTCCTCCGGCTCGTCGACGCCCGGACCGGCACCGTGACCGGCAGCGGCCCCGGTTGGCGCGGACTGCGCGGGCTGACTGGCGGATCCGCCCGACTGGAGGACCTCGACCCCTACCGGGTGCCGCCCGGGGGCGTGGGGACGCCGGCCCGGGTCGCCGCCGAACGCCCCGACATCGACCACGCCGCCTGGTCCGGTCACTGGCGGTCCGCCCGTGAACTGCTGCGGCGGACCGACCGGGAGCGGGCGGCGGAGGTGGGCCGTACGGTCGGCGCGCTCGTGCCCCTGCTGCCGCAGGGCCCGCGCTCGGTCGGTGCCACGCTGAGCGTCGCCCCCGGCGCCGTGCTGATGACGCCGCCCGCCGGTGCCTCCGACATGGCGGAGACGCTCGTCCACGAGCTGCACCACAGCAAGCTCTCCACGCTCCACGAACTGGTACCGCTCTACCGTCCGGGTGGCCCCGGCCGGTCCGTGTTGTACCGGGTCGGCTGGCGCACCGATGCGCGTCCGGTCGCCGGGGTCTTCCAAGGAGCCTATGCACACCTGGCGTTGGCCGACCTGTGGCGGAGGGCGCGGGACGCCCCCGGGGCGCCGGAGGAGTGGGGCGCCCGGGCCGCGCAAAAGTTCGACCGTGTTCACGATCAGGTGGGCGAAGCGCTGGACGTGCTGCTTGAGTCCGATGAACTGACCAATGAGGGGCGGAAGTTCGCCCGACAAATGAGGCAGCTCCATGCGAGCCTCGGCGCGAGCCCCAGGGCCCGTGGGTGACACTGTGACCACGGCACATCACACTGCGTTGCGCGCGAGCGGGACGGGAGACGTACAGATGGCGGAACAGCGGTCGGGCGGAGGCGTGGAGAGCCACGGGGGCAGGGCCGCCCCCGAACACGTCCTGGTGGTCTTCCCCGGGTACCACCGGCCCTGGGCGGCCTGGATCAGCCAGCGCCTGGAAGCGCACGGCGTGCGCGCCACCCTCCAGCGCTGGGACCCGCCGCGCGAGGTGCCCTTGGAGGACTCCCTCAGCGATCTGCTGCTCGCCCGAGGGCAGGTCCTCCTCGTCCTCAACGACTGGTTCTTCGAACTGGGCCCCCGACCGGCCGGGGAGTGGAACGACGTCCTGCGCGGCTTCGTCCTCGCGCACGCCGAACGCTTCGCCGCCGTCAACCTCACCAACCGCACCCTGCTCCCCGCCACCGCGGTCCTCGAACCCGTCAGCCTCTGGGGCGTCGGCGAGGAAGAGGCCGAGGCCCGCCTCCTCGGCCGGCTCGGCATCGAAGCCCGCCGGTCCGCGGGCCGCCGCATCCCGGCCGCCGCCCTCGCCCGCTACCCGGACAACCCGCCCGAGGTCTGGGGCGACGTACCGCGCCGCAACTCCCGTTTCACCGGCCGCGACGACCTCCTCACCGAGCTCCAGGAGCGGCTCATGGACGCCGAGCGCGGCAGCGCCGCGTGCACCCTCCTCGGCATGTCCGGCATCGGCAAGACCCAGATCGCCGCCGAGTACGCCCACCGCTTCAGCCCCGACTACGACGTCATCTGGTGGGTCAACTCCGACGACCGCAACATCCAGCGCGACCGCTTCGGCGAGCTCGCCGTCCGACTCGCCCTGCCCACCGGCAGCGAGCCCGGCGAACGCATCCGCGCCGTCCGCGAAGCCCTCCGCCGCGGCGATCCGCACGCACGCTGGCTCGTCGTCTTCGACGGCTGGGACGACACCGACGGCATCGACGTCATGCTCCCGCAGGGGCCCGGGCACGTCCTCATCACCTCCCGCAACCGCGGCTGGCGGGGGCACACCGACGTCCTGGAGATCCCCAGCTTCGACCGTGCCGAGTCCACCGGCTACCTGATGCGCCGCGCCCCGCAGATCAGCGCGGCCGAAGCCGACGAGGTCGCCGCCGAGTTCGGGGACGTGCCCCTGCCGCTCGTCCAAGCCGCCGCCTGGCTCGGCGAGTCCGGCATGGAGGCACCCGAGTACCTGCGCATGGTCCGCGACGGACGGCTCTCCACCGTCGACGACCCCCTGGCGGGCGACGGCATGCCCAATGCCTCCCTCACCTCCTGGTCGATACTGATCAACCGACTCCGCCGTGCCCAGCCGCAGGCCATCGACATCCTCAGCCTGTGCGCCTCCTTCGCCCCCGGCCGCATCCCGCTCGGCATCGTCCGCGCCTACCCCCAGGCGCAGTTGCCCGAGGACCTCCGCTGGATGGCCACCGACCTGCCCGCCTGGACCCGCGCCCTCGACACGCTCGTCAACTACTCGGTGCTCACCCGGGAGACCCGCGGCCCCGTGACCACCGACGAGACCGGCCCCCACCAGGAGTCGATCCACATGCACCGCCTGGTGCACGACATCGTCGCCCGGCTCACCGACGGCGAACACCGCGACGCCCACCGGAAGGCGGTCCGCACCCTGCTCGCCGAGGCGGACCCCGGCAACCCCACCGACAGCAGGCACTGGCCCCGCTACTCCGAGCTCCTGCCGCACCTGGAGCCGTCCGGGGCCCTCCGCAGCACCGATCCGCGCATTCAGGTCGCCGTCCTCAACTGCCTGCGGTTCTGCGACCGCAGCGGCGAGTACCGGGCCGGTATCCGGCTGGCCGGGCGCATCCGGGAGGAGTGGACCTCCTTCATGGAGCCGCTCGCCCCGCACATGCAGGAACTCACCACCCTCGAAGGCGACATCCTGCGCCGCTACGGCCGCTTCCGCGAGGCCTACGACCTCGACCTCGCCCAGCGCGAGCGCCTGGTCGCCGCCGCCCACAGCGATCAGCTCGGCGAGCTCCAGACCAAGATCTCCATCGCGCGGGACCTCCGCTTCCTCGGCCAGTACAAGGAGTCGGAGCTGCTCCAGCGGGAAGCCCTGGCCGAGGCCCAGAGCCTGTTGGGCGAGACCCAGTACCTCACCCTGGTCGCCCGTCACAACCTCGGCGTGGTGCTGCGCATGCTGGGCCGCTACCAGGAGGCGTACGAGCAGGACGCCGACACCCTCGCCCGCTGCGAGTCCGTCCTCCGACCCCACCACGCCTCGACGCTCAACTCCAACAACGCCGTCGCCCAGGACCTCAGGCTGCTCGGCCGCTACCGCGAGGCACTGGGCCGACAAGAGGCGAACGTCAGGCTGCACGTGAAGATCCTCGGCCCGCAGCACCTCCACACCTTGTACGCGCGCAGCCAACTGGCGCTCTGCCGCCGGCGCGAGGGCGGTTTCCAACAGGACATCGGCACCATGATGGCGAGCGTCCTGGAGCATCTGGAGCAGGCCTACGGACGCGACCACTACGTGACGCTCTCCGCCGTCACCAACTACGCCAACTTCCTCCGCGAGCACGGGGACCTCGACCTCGCCAGGGAGCTCATCACCGAGGCGGAATCCGGCTACCGGGCCCTCCTCGGCCCCGCCCACCCGGTCTCCACCGGCGTCCTCGCCAACACCGCGCTGGTGATGCAGGCCTCCGGCGAGCGGGCCGCCGCCCTCACCATGCTGGAGTCCGCGCTCGCCGGGCTCACCGTCACGCTCGGCTCCGACCACCCCTGGGTGTTCGGCTGCGCCCTCAACACCACCGCCGCCCGCAACTTCAACGGCAGGGTCGTCGAGGCCGCCGAACTCAGCAGGGACACCCTCCGCCGGGCCCGGCACGCCCTCGGCAACGAGCACCCGCTGACCCTCTCCTGCCAGATCGCCCTCGCCACCGATCTGCGCGGGCTGCGCGAGACCGACGAGGCCGGGAAGCTGGAGGAGGACGCCCTGCTCACCCTCACCAGGACCCTCGGCGCCCAACACCCGCACACCCTCTCGGCCCGCCAGCGCAACCGGCCGTACTGGGACTTCGAGGCCAACCTCTGACCGACCGGGAGAACGCCGGAGGCCCGGCACCCCTCGCGGGG
>NZ_JBHYMF010000145.1:0-17665 GCF_042742855.1 Streptomyces sp. NPDC058877
TCCGCGGCCCGCCCCGACGTGCGGGCCGCGGAAGGGCGGTGGTCCGGGCCCGCCGATCAGCCGGTGCCGTGGTCGAGGACGTTTCCGTCGGCGCAGTGGTTGACGGTGTCGCCCGTCCACGCCCCGCCCACGGGGACGACCGCCAGTTCCTGGAGGCAGACGGCGGCGGCGCTGAAGTTCCAGTTGTTCGCGGCGTTGACGCCGCTTCCGAAGTTGGCGTCGTCGTCGGCATGGGCCGGTGAGGCGAGCGCAAGGCCCGTGAGGGCGAGGGCAGCGATGGAAATGATCTTCTTCATGGCTTGCCAACGACCTACGGTGCGTCGGGTCACCGGGTCGCACCCGAAGTCCCCCCTCAGGGCCGCGACCGGACGGGGCCCCTTCCCCGTGCGGTGCTCGGAGGCTCTTCGCCGTGCTCGGGGCGAGGCGCTTCGTCCCCTCAGGGCGCCGCCGCCCCGGTCCCGAACGCGAGGTCGAGGATCCGACGCCATTTCACGGGGGGCACCGGTGGCGCAGCACCCGGGCGGTCACGGGGCACCTGGACCCTCAGGACGCCCGGGCGCAGCGTGCACACGACGGGGGTGGGCATCCGCAGTGCCTCGCCGTCGACCGCCACGGGGATCTCGTCCGCGTCGGACGTCACCTCGACCCGCTGGGCGGCCATGACGGTGAGCCCGGTGGACTGCGAACCCCGTACGGCGAGGTCGGCGGCTTGGGTCGCGTCCTCGACCCGGATCGCGAGCACGCCCAGTTCACCGTCGTCGAGACGGGGCCGGCGACCGCTTCCACTGAGCTCGTCGGGCGAGACGTACGGGTTGTTGCTGACCAGCACCGCCTGCTGGGACGAGAGGGCCGTGCCGTCGACGCGCGCATCGAGCCGTCGCACGCCCTCGCCGAGCAGGAGGTCCGGCATGACCTTCAGGATCGTGCCCGTCTTGTCGTCGCGGTACTCGGGGCGTTGGACGACGTCGGCGTACACCCCGAAGGACACGGTGTTGACGAAGGCCCGGCCCGCGACGTCGCCGAGGTCGACCCGGAGCTCCTCCCCGTCGACCAGCGCCTCCAGACAACGGGCCGGGTCGGCGCGGTCGAGTCCCAGGTCCAGGGCGAAGTGGTTGCGGGTGCCCGCCGACACCACGAGGAAGGGCAGGTCGTGCTCGGCGGCGACCGCCGCGACCAGGGCCTGGGTGCCGTCGCCGCCCGCGACGCCGAGCAGGTCCGCGCCCTCGGCGACGGCTTGCCGGGCCAGTGCGGCGATGTCGGTCGGGGCCGACGGGTCGAGGAGGACCACTCGTGCACCGAGCTCCTCCGCCCGCTCGACCAGGCCGAAGCGGGCGACCTTCCCGTCCCCCGACTTCGGGTTCATGATCAGGACCGGTCGTTCCGCGCGGACGGCCGACACCGCCGGTACCGGTCGTTCGGGGCGCGATCTCCGCAGCGCCTCACGGGCGAAGGCCAAGGCCGCGCCCCAGCACAGCCCCAGGACCAGGGCCGTCACCCAGCGGCCGTCGTGCGCGAGCAGCACCAGGACCGCGACGGGCGCGCCGACCGCGAGGAGCACACCGAGCAGGCGCACCGAGCCGCGGCGCGCCACGAACCACCAGGTGCCGACGGCGCAGAGCACCAGGCCGAGGAACCCGGCACCGACCACTTCCAGTCCGCCGTTCCCCAGCGGCAGCAGGATCACGATCACCGAAGCGACGACCGCGAGCACCGCGAGCCGTGCGAGGAACCGCACGTCCGCGCTCACCCGGGGGCCCGTCCCGCGCCGCCTGCCCATGGGTCCCTCTCCTCTCCGCTCTCCCCGCTCGACCGCGCGCACGGCCCGGGAACCAGCCTGCCCGCTGCCGGTCGGGAGGGCATCCGAGCGGGTCCGCGCGGATGAACGGGCCGGGGCAGCGCACCGGTCCCGTCCCGGAGGGGGCATCGCGTCAGGCGCGGCGGCGCAACGGCTCGAAGGGCGGGTTCTCGAACGCCTCGCCGATCTCGTCGTACTGCCGCACGCCCATCGCGCCGCCTGACGCACGGTCTTGCCCCGTCCTGACGAGCAGCCGTACCGGCAGAAGCCACGGAGCCCCTGGGTGTGCCCCGGCCTCCCCTACGACGAGGACGAGGTTCTTGGAATTCGTCCGCGGCTTTCTGTTATCGGACCCGCCGCCCCGTGCTCTCCCATCCGTTGGCCATCGACGACGGCGGGAGCAGACAGGGTGATGGGGAGCATGGGCGCACAGCACGTCACGGAACTGGTCAGGGCGGCACAGGGCGGAGACCCTCGGGCCCAGGACCGGCTCGTCGAGCTGCACCTGCCCCTGGTCTACAACATCGTGGGCCGGGCGCTGAACGGTCACCACGACGTCGACGACGTCGTGCAGGAGACGATGCTGCGGGCGCTCGCCGGGCTCGGCGGTCTGCGTTCCCCGGACAGCTTCAGGTCCTGGCTGGTGGCGATCACCATGAACGGCGTGCGCAGCCACTGGCACCGGCAGCAGCAGGCCGGGATACCGACGGGCGACCTCGACGACGCCCGCGGTCTCGCGCAGCCGGGGGCCGATTTCGTGGAGCTGACCGTGGTCCGACTGAACCTGTCCGGACAGCGTCGGGAGACCGCCGAGGCGGCGCGCTGGATGGAGCCGGACGACCGTGACCTGCTCTCCCTCTGGTGGCTGGAGTGCGCCGGCGAACTGACCCGTCACGAGGTGGCCTCCGCCCTCCAACTGTCGCCGCAGCACACGGCGGTGCGGATCCAGCGGATGAAGGACCGCCTGGAGGCCGCACGCGTGGTCGTGCGCGCCCTGGCACAGAACCCGCCCTGTCCGACCCTGCAGTACGAGACGGGCGCCTGGGACGGCCGGCCCTCGGCCCTGTGGCGCAAGCGCATCGCACGGCACGCCCGGAGCTGTGCGCACTGCGCGGGGCTGTGGAGCGGGCTCGTCCCGGCGGAGGGGCTGCTCGCCGGGCTGCTGCTGGTGCCGCCCGCCGCGATGCTCCTCACGGGCATACGCGAGCGGGCGGGCTTCGAGGGAGCGGCCACCGGGGCCGCCGCAGACACCGCACCCCTCGCCGCCGCCACGACGGCCGCCGCCCCGACACTCGGGCACGGCGCCCGGAGCGCCCGCACGGCCCGTCGCCGCCGGCGGCAGCGGCGGCGCGACCGCAGGCGTGCCGTCCTCGCGGCGGGCATCGCCGTGGTGGCGGTCACCGGAGGGGCCTTCGTGCTGACCACCGGCCCCGACGAGGGCAAGGAGTCCCGGGAGGGAACGCTCGCGGCGACCGACGGCGTCGGGCTGCCCACGGTGCAGGCCCCCACCACGGTCACGACCACGCCGTCCGCCTCCGCCACTCCCTCGCGTTCCGCATCGCCGACCCCGAGCAAGACCCCCCGTCCCTCCCACACCGCGTCGACGGCCCCGCGCACCTCCCCTCCGACACCGTCCCGCTCTCCGCGGGCAACGCGGACGCCCTCGCCGTCGACCGCTGCCCCCACTGCCACACGCACGGGATCCGGCTCCGGCGGCGGTTCCGGCTCCGGTTCCGCGGAGCAGCAGGTGATCAGCCTGGTCAATGCGGAGCGTTCCAAGGCGGGTTGCGGGCCGCTGAGCGAGAACGCCCTGCTGACAAAGGCGGCCCAGGGACATTCCGACGACATGGCCGCGCGGAACTTCTTCGACCACACCAACCCGGACGGCGACGGGCCCGGCGAGCGGATCACCGCTGCCGGATACGCGTGGTCGTCGTACGGCGAGAACATCGCGAAGGGGCAGACCACCGCGGCGCAGGTGATGGACGCCTGGATGAACAGCCCCGGTCACCGGGCGAACATCCTGAACTGCGGTTTCAAGGAGATCGGCGTAGGTCTGCACACCGCCGGCGGCCCGTACTGGACACAGGCCTTCGGGTCCCGCTGAGCACCGGCGGGCACGTGCACCGGGGCGCTCGGACGCGTGGCGGAAACGGCGACCGAGGGGCATGACGGTCGTGGGAGCGGGTGGGAGGGGCACGGCCCGGGGTGATGCGGAGGACGAGGGACGTCCCGAGAGCGGGCAGGGGCTCGGAAGGTCTCGGGGCTTCCAGCAGGCACCCCCCTTCATCCCTTCCTCCTATCCACCTCTCATCAGCTATGGAGACTCCCACAGACTTGTTGCAGATGCGAGCCTTCGCTGCCTAACGTGTCGCACATGCCACTGACCACACGTCGTGTCGCCACGGCCGCTCTCGCCGTATCCCTGCTCACTCCGCTCGCCGCCTGCGGGAGCGACGCACGAGGGGACGCACCGAAGGGCTCCGGGGCACCCTCCGTCCGGCTGACGGTGCTCGCAGCCGCCTCGCTGACGGACGCGTTCAAGACGGCCGGGGCCGCGTACGAGGAGGGCCACCCCGGGACGACGGTCACCTTCTCCTTCGCCGGCTCCCAGGAGCTCGTCGCCCAGGTCGCCCAGGGCTCCCCCGCCGACGCCCTGGTCACCGCGGACACCAGGAGCATGGACAAGGTGCGGGCGGACACCGGCACTCCGACCGTCATCGCGAAGAACCGGCTGGTCATCGCCACCGCCGAAGGGAACCCCTTCGGGGTCGACGGGCTCAAGGACCTCGCGGATCCCGGGCTCAAGGTCGTGCTCGCCGCCCCCGGGGTTCCGGCCGGAAAGTACAGCCGGAAGGTCCTCGACGCCCAAATGATCGCCGTGCGGCCGGTCTCCCAGGAGCCGAACGTCCGCGCGGTGCTCAGCAAGGTCGAGCTCGGCGAGGCCGATGCCGGGCTCGTCTACGAGACCGACGTCGCGAGCGCCGGGGACAAGGTCGACGCGGTCGAGATCCCGGACGCCCAGAACGCCGTCGCCTCCTACCCGGCCGCCACCCTCAAGGAGTCGAAGAACGCCGAAGCCGCAGCGGCGTTCGTGACCTGGCTGTCCTCGCCCGCGGCGCAGGAGCTCCTCCAGGACGCCGGCTTCCAGGCGCCGTAGCCGCCGGCACCGCACCCTGCCCGCGCCCCGCCGCGTCCGCCCGACGGAGGCGGCGGGCACCAGAGGAGTCCACCACCGGGCGCGCCGGGGCGGGGAACCGAACCGCCCCGTCGCCTTCCCGGACTCCGCCGTGCGGGCGGTGGAGCGGCGTTCAGCGTCCGGGGCTCGACGCCCGCATCGCGGCACGGGCGGCCGCCTTCGCCCGTCCTGGTGGCGGCGGCCATCGCCGGTGCAGGTCGTCGATGTGGAACGCGTGCACGTGGGAAGCGCCCCCTCCCGCCACGTGCGGGTGTCCGGCAGGAAGTTCGGGGTGGTCGTGCTCCAGCGCGGCCGGGTCGTCCCGGGGCCAGAGGCGCACTGCGGCCACCGCCCCGAGGAGGGCGAACCCCGCGAGCACGACCGCCGAGACCGCGGGAGCGACCCGTGCGGCAAGCACTCCGGCCAAGGGGTAGGCGAGCAGCCAGCAGGCGTGCGAGAGGGAGAACCGGGCGGCGAAGGCGGCCGGCAGGTCATCGCTCCGGGCGGAGCGGCGCAGCACCCGGCCACCGGGGGTGAACACCGCCGAACCGGCCGCGCCGAGGACCAGCCAGAGGGCGAGGAGGGCGGGCCAGGACCAGGTGCCGGGCGCGACGGAGAGACCGAGGGCGAGGAGGGCGAGGGCGCCGGGCAGGACGAAGGCGGCCCGCAGCATGAGCCCCCGGTCGTCCCGCCGGCTCAGGACGCGGGGCAGCAGCAGGGCCACGGCCATGGATCCCGCACCGTACGCACCGAGCGCGAGCGGTACGTCCCCGGAGCCGCGCCCCAGGACGTCGCGGACGAGGAGCACGGTGTCGACCAGGACCACGGCCCCGGCCGCCGCGACGGCCAGGTCGAGCGCGAGCAGGGCCCTCAGGCGCGGGGTGGCGAGGAACAGTCGCATGCCGAAGGCCACGCGGGCGTACCGGTCGCGCCCCGCGACTCCGACGCGTGGTCCGGCTCCGACGCGTGGTCCGGCTCCGACGCGTGGTCCGGCTCCGACGCGTGGTCCGGCTCCGGGCTCCGTTCCCGGGTCGACGTCCCGTTCCGCGTCGGACCGTCCGCCCGGTGCGTGCCCGGGTGCGGGCAGGCGGGTCGTCCGGACGAGGAGGGCAGAGACGAGGAACCCGGCGGCGGTGCCGGTGAAGAGCCAGCCGTACGGGGCCAGGGCGAGCAGGGCGGCGGCGAGCACCGGGCTCGCCAGGTTCTCCAGGTCGTAGGCGAGTCGGGAGAGGGAGAGCGCCTCGGTGTAGTCGCGCTCTTCGGGCAGCACCTGGGGGATCGTCGCCTGGAAGGTCGGGGTGAAGACGGCGGAGGCGGCCTGGAGCAGCAGGATCAGGACGTACGCCTGCCAGACCCGGGTGACGAAGGGGAGCGCCAGCACGACCGTCGCCCGCGCCAGGTCCATCGAGACGAGCAGGGCGCGGCGGGGCACGCGTACGGCGAGGGCGCCGGCGAGCGGGGCGATCCCCACGGAGGCGGCCATCTTGATGGCGAGCGCGGTGCCGAGCACGACGGCGGCGTCCGCCCCGGCCAGGTCGTAGGCGAGGAGGCTCAGTGCGACGGTGGCCAGGCCGGTGCCCGCGAGGGCGACGACCTGGGCGCCGAAGAGGCGTCGGTAGGTGCGGTTGCGCAGGACGGACAGCATGGGGGTGCCCCCGGTCGGCCATGGCGAACGACTGGTGGCTCCACCGTAGCCGACGCGTGCACGATTGCGCACATGTCGATGTCCTCGGGCCCGGAAAGGAGCGTCAGTCGTGCCAGGGCTCCCCCGTCACCTGGTGGTCGGCACGGTTGATCGCCTCGACGACCAGACGCTTCAGATGTCCGTCGGGCATCACGTACACGACCCGGCGGCCGTCCTTCCGGGACTGGACCAGTCCGCCGAGGCGGAGTTTGGCGAGGTGTTGGCTGACCGCGGGCCTCGCGGCCCCGCACGCCTCGGTGAGGGCGCTGACATCGGATTCGCCCCGGGTGAGCAGCCATACCAGGTGGAGCCGGGTGGGGTCGGAGAGGAGACCGAACACCTCGGCCGCTGAAGCGAGTTCACGTGCTCCCGGAGTCCGCTGGTGGGGCCGGGCAGCGGGGGCGGAATCGGGCGCTACGGATTCGGGTTCGGACCTGGACATGGGCCCACCGTACCCAGGAAGCGGATGTGGGGGCGCCCGTCGGGCCCCGGTCGGGTCACGACGCTGCGGACGCGGTAGACCTCGGCGATGAGCTTCTCGGTGAGCACCTCCTCCGGCGCCCCGCTCGCCACCACCCGCCCCCGGGCGAGGACCACGAGCCGATCGCAGTACATCGCCGCGAGGTTGAGGTCGTGCAGGGCGACGACGGCGGTGAGGCCGAGGCCGGCGACGAGGGCGAGGAGGTCCAGCTGGTGTTGGACGTCGAGGTGGTTGGTGGGTTCGTCGAGGAGGAGTTCGCGCGGCTCCTGGGCGAGGGCACGGGCGATCTGGACGCGCTGGCGTTCGCCGCCGGAGAGGGTGCGCCAGGGCTGCCGCGCACGGTCCGCGAGCCCGGTGCGTTCGAGGGCGGTGCGGACCGCCGCCTCGTCGGCGGCCGAGGCCGGGGCCCAGGCCCGGCGGTGCGGCACGCGACCGAGGCGGACGACGTCGACGACGGTCAGATCGGTCCGGGTGTCGGCCTGCTGCTCGACCGCGGCGAGGCGCCGGGCGACCGTGCGGCGACCGAGCCCGCCCAGCGGCTCCCCGTCGAGCGTGACGGTCCCGGAGTCGGGGGCGAGGACGCCGGAGAGGAGGCGCAGCAGCGTGGACTTGCCCGATCCATTCGGTCCGAGCAGCCCGGTGACGGTCCCCGGGACGAGCCGGACGCTGACCCCGTCGAGGACGAGGACGTCGCCGGCCCTGCGCGAAACCCGATCGGCGCCGAGTCCGGTGCCGGCGCTCGCCCGCCCGCCCGCGGTTTCGGTCATCGGGTGCTCCTGGTGCGGTACAGGACGAGGACGAAGGCCGGCACGCCGATCAGCGAGGTGAGCACGCCCACCGGCACCTCCTGTGGATCGAGCACCGTGCGGGCGAGCGTGTCGGCCCAGACCAGGAAGACCGCCCCGGCCAGGGCCGTGATCGGCAGGAGACGGGCGTGTCCGGGCCCCGCGAACGCACGGGCCGCGTGCGGCAGGACGAGGCCGACGAAGCCGATCGCACCTGCGGCGGAGACCAGGGCGGCCGTCAGGAGGGCGGTGACGCACAGCAGGACGAGCCGGGTCCGCACGACGGCGACGCCGAGGGAGGCGGCGGCCTCCTCTCCGAAGGCGAAGGCGTCCAGGGTCCTTGCGTACCCGCCGCAGACGAGCAGGGCCGCGGCGAGGACGGCGAGGCACGTCCCCACCTCGGTCCAGCCGGAGCCCGCGAGCGAGCCGAGCAACCAGAAGAGCACTCCCCGGGTGGTCTCGGCGTCGGCAGCGGTCATGACGACGAAGGAGGTGAGGGCGGAGAAGAGCTGCATCGCGGCGACACCGGCGAGGAGCACCCGGTCCGTCGAGCCGCCGAGGGTGTGGCTGAGGAGGAGGACGAGCGCGAAGGAGACCACGGCGCCGAGGAAGGCGCCACCGGTGACGGAGAGGAGGCCCCCGCCGACGCCGAGGACGACGACCGCGACCGCGCCGGTCGAGGCTCCGGAGGAGACGCCGAGGACGAAGGGGTCGGCGAGCGGGTTCCGCAGGAGTGACTGCATCACCGCTCCGCAGACGGCGAGTCCGGCTCCGCAGACGGCGGCGAGGAGGGTGCGGGGCAACCGCAGGTCCCAGACGATCCCGTCGCGGATCGGTGAGAGCGTCGAGGTACCGCCGGTGAGGTGTGCGGTCACCACGGACCCGACCTCGCCGACTCCGATGTCCGCCGGCCCGATGGTGATGGCCACGGCCACCGACAGGGTCAGCAGGGCGGACCCGAGCACCATCCACAACAGCGCCCCGGGCCCGGTCCGGGCTGATGGCGGAGCGTCTCCGCTCGCCCCGCCGGGGGCTCCGAAGGCTCGACCGGGAGCGTCGGCGACCTCGCTCCGGGGGTGCGCGGTCACCCGGCGAGACCGTACGAGCGGAGCGCAGCCGCCACCTTCTCGATGCCCTCGACCGTGCGGAGGGTGGGATTGAGCGCCTGACCGCTGAGCAGGACGTACCGCTTGTTCTTCACCGCCGTCATGTTCCGGGTGACGGGGTCGGACTCCAGGAATTCGATCTTCTTGGCGGCGCTCTCGGCCGACTGTGCCCGGCGGGTCAGATCGCCGATCACGAGGACGTCGGGGTCACGGTCCGCGACGGTCTCCCAGTTGACCTGGGGCCACTCCTCGCGGGTGTCGTCGAAGACGTTCTTCGCGCCGAGCGCGTTCGTGACGATGCCGGGGGCCCCACAGCAACCCGCCGCGTAGGGTGCCTCCGCGTCGGAGTACCAGTAGAGGACGGTGGCATCGGTGAAGTCGGCCGCCGCCGTGGCGCCGGTCACCCTGGCCTTGAGCTCGGCGACGAGCGCCTCGCCCCGCTCCGGGACCGCGAAGACCTCTGCCAGGTCCCGGATCTCGTCGTAGACCGTCTCCATGGTGAGCGGGCGGGTGCGGACCCCGTCGCCGTCGCCGCTGTTGTCCTTGCCGACGCAATCGGTGGGCGAGAGGTAGGTGGGGATGCCGAACTGCTCGAACCGCTCGCGGGTCGCGACGCCGCCCTCGCCGAGGGTGTACGCGAAGGAGGCGGCGGCGAAGTCGGGTTCGACGTCGAGGACCTTCTCGAAGGAGGGGTAGCGGTCGGCGAGTCGCGGAACCTTCGCGTTCTCCCGTTCCAGGCCCTTCAACACCGGGTCCGTCCAGGTCGCGGTGCCCACCATGCGGTCGGCGAGGCCGAGGGAGAGCATGATCTCCGCTGCGCCCTGGTCGAGGGCGACGGCGCGCCGGGGCGTCCGGTCGACGCGGACCGGTCGGCCGCAGTTGTCGTCGAGGGCCACCGGACGGGCGTGCTCCGAGGTGCCCGTACCGGACGGAGCGGCGGCGGACCCGCCGCCGCAGGCGGTGGCCGTCGCGGCGAGGAGGACGATGCCGGCGAGGGCGGGCAGGGCGGAGCGGACGGGGGGTGCGAGCGGCACGGGAACTTCCTCTGCGGCCACGGCTCATACGCGGAGCCTGTCGTACGGTGCTCCCCGGACGGCTGCGTGCCGCCGGGGCCGCCAGCAGGTCTTCGGACTCGGGGTCAGCCGGACGGAGCGCCTTCCCGGGCCCGTCGTGCTGCCCAGTGGCCGATGCGCCGCCCGTCGCCCTCACCGCTGCGCGTCAGTTCCGGTCTCGCACCGGATTCCCTGACCCGTGCACGTACCCGCTCAGGTGCGTACAAAGGTGCGACTGGCTTCGGCACAGTACCACCGGGCCTCGGGCGCACACCGACCCCCGTCAGACGCGCAGTTCCTTCGCCTCGAAGCGGCCCTCGCCGAGGACCAGGACGAAGGTGACCTGCTGCCCCTCGGAGAGGACGCGGTCCTCGCCCTCGATGTCCTCGGCGCTGAAGTAGACCTGCTCCTCGGAACCCACCGGGACGACGAAGCCGTACCCGCCGAGACGGTTGAAGGACCGCACGAACCCCTTGCTCCTGCCTTCCACCACGACCTCCTCATCACCGGCGGCGCGACGGAACGGGCCTCGGGCGCCGGACCCGTCCGGCACCGATCGGCCGGCCGTCGGCCGCGCCCGCGCCTCAGGTGAGGTGTACCCCGCCGCCCCGCCCTTTCGCCACCGACGCCCCGTGGGCGGAACACCTTCGAACATCTCGTAGAATGTTCAACAGAGGTCCGCTGTCGGAGATCCCCCGTGTCCGACAGCGGACCTCACCTGTTCCCGGTGGCACCGGGAACGGACGGCGAACACCCGCGAGCCGCACGACGCCCCGCACCCTCGCCGACCGCGGGGAGCGGGGCGGGTCGGCCGGGGAAGGACCGGTTCGGCACCCGGACCGCGCCGAGCCACCCCTTCAGCCGCCCGGGCCGCTCAAGCGCCACCGGGGTACGCGATCCTCGCGGTGATCCTGGCGATGCGCCGCGCCGACTCCTCGGGCGCGGCGGCCGGCTGGACGATGTGGCTCACGGTGAGTCGCACGATCGTCTCGACGGCAAGCCCGCGGGACTCCTCGTCCACATCGGGCCAGGCCTCGATCGCGTACGCGTCGAGCATCGCCATCGCCGTGCCGAAGACCGGTTCCGGGCGGGTCGTGAGGTAGGCGAGGAGGTCGTCCTCACCTCCCCGTGCCGCAAGGAGGACGCTCTTGATGAGCGGATTGTCCACGGCCTGCTGAAGCGTGTAGCCGACGCCTGCGGCCGCTGCCGCCTCCAACTCGCCCCGATGGGCGTCGAGTTCACGCTGAATGCCGAGCAGGAAGCCCTCCAGCTCACGCTGGACCAGCGCATTGCCTATGGCGTCCTTCGAGCCGAACTCGTTGTAGAGCGTCTGTCGACTGATGCCGGCGGCCCGTGCGACGGCGGCCATGCGCAGCCCGCCCCACCCTTCGGCGGCGACGAGGCGGTAGGCGGCGTCAAGCACCTGCTCGCGCAGGAGGGACCGAACACTCTCGCGGAAACGTGTCATCGTGCCCCCACTTTATCCATGGGGCACTGTCCAAAGCATTGACGATCAACAGGAAAGACGTCTATCAAATGGACAGAAGGCATGCAAAGTGTCCAACCTCTGTGAGGAGCCGGTCTTGCCCCTGCCCAGCGACTCCCCCGACACGCCGGAAGCGCCCCGAGCCGCCGGCGCTCCCGAAGCACCCGCCGCCTGGCGCGACCCCAAGCGCCACCTCTGGTTGCTCGGTCTGCTCATCCCGGCCTTCCCCTTCCTTTCCTGGGGGTTGACGACCACTACCGGCCTCGGCGTCTTCTGGTGGACCGGTCCCCTCGTCCTGTACGCGATCTTCCCGATCGTCGACCACCTCATCGGCAAGGACTCCGCCAATCCGCCGGACAGCGCGATCGCCCTCCTCGAACAGGACCGCTACTACCGCTGGTGCACCTTCCTCTACCTGCCCCTCCAGTACTCCGGTCTCGTCCTCGGCTGCTGGCTCATCACCCGGGGCGACCTCTCCGCGGTCGACCGGATCGGACTGACCCTCACCCTCGGTGGAGTCGCCGGCATCGCCATCAACACCGCCCACGAGCTGGGGCACAAGACGGAGGCCCTGGAGCGCAGGCTCTCCAGGATCGCGCTCGCCCAGACCTGGTACGGGCACTTCTACGTCGAGCACAACCACGGCCACCACATCCGCGTCGCCACCCCGGAGGACCCTGCGAGCGCCCGGCTCGGTGAAAGCTTCTGGCGCTTCCTGCCGAGGACCGTCCTCGGTAGCCTCACCTCGGCGTGGCGCCTGGAGGAGCGACGCCTCCGACGCCGGGGACGGTCCGTGTGGAGCCCGCACAACACGGTCCTCAACTCCTGGGCCCTGTCGCTCGTGCTCTTCACGGCACTCGCGCTCGCCTTCGGCCCCGGAGTCCTGCCCTACCTCACCGCCCAGGCCGTCTTCGGCTTCTGCCTGCTCGAAGTCATCAACTACACCGAGCACTACGGCCTCAAGCGGGAGCGCACCCCGAGCGGCCGGTACGAGCGCTGCGCCCCGCGCCACAGCTGGAACAGCGACAACGTCGCCTCGAACGTCTTCCTCTACCACCTCCAGCGGCACAGCGACCACCACGCCCATCCCACCCGGCGCTACCAATCGCTGCGCCACTTCGACGAGGCCCCCGAGATGCCCACGGGGTACGCGGGAATGATCGTCCTCGCATATGTGCCCCCGCTCTGGCGGCGCGTCATGGACCCGCGGGTCCTCGCCCACTACGACGGGGACGTGACCCGCGCGAACCTCCAACCGCCCCGTCGGAAGCGGCTCCTCGCACGGTACGGGGCGGCGGCCCCCCGAGGATGAGGCCGGCGCCCTCGCCGAGGGGGGACCCGCCCGTGACCGGACGCAGCGGCCCGGGGCGACGGGTCACCCCTCCTGTCCCCCGGGGGCGGCACCGCGCACCGGCCGTTCGTCGGGATCGGTGTCGGAGCGAAGTCGAACACGGGCGTCCTCGGACGCCTCCTCACGGTCGGAGGGACGACGCGTCCGCCGGTGCTCGAAGACGAACGCGACGAGGGCGGCCACGACGGAGACGAGGCCGCCGGACCAGAGGCCCGCGCGGGCACCGAGCCGTTCGGTGAGCAGACCGACGAGCAGGGCTCCGAGCGGGGTGGTGCCCTGCAGGATCACGGTGTAGAGGGCGAGGATCCGGCCCCGGTAGTGGGGGTCGCTGCCGAGCTGGATGCGATGGTTGGCGGCCTGCAAGAAGTAGACGGAGGCGAATCCGGTGAGCCCGAGCAGACAGGCCGCACCGATGAAGCCCGGCGCCCACCCGGCCGCCGCCTCCAGCACCCCGAAGGCGAGGGCCGCGCCGATGACGGTCCGGGCGGCGGGACGCCCGCTGCGCCGGGTGCCCGCGATGGCCCCCAGGAGGGAGCCGGACGCGAAGGAGGCGGTGAGGAGGCCGAAGGAAGCAGCATCGGCGCGGAACACCGTCTTGGCGAGCAGCGGCAGGGTCAACGGGAAGTTCATGCCGAAGAGGCCGATCGCGGCGACGAGCAGCATCGGCAGGGTGAGGTCGATGCGGGAGGCCGTGTACCGCAGTCCGTCCCTCACCCGCACCTCCTCCCGCCCCGCGGCGCCGTCCGCCACGACACGCCCGCGGTACTCCTCCGGCCGCACCATGCGCAGTCCGGCGACGGTGGCGAGGTAGCTCACCCCGTTCAGCGCGATGGCCCAACCGGTACCGAAAGCGGTGATGAGCAGTCCGGCGAGGGCCGGTCCGGCCACTCGGGCGATGCTGAAGTAGGCGGCGCTCAGCGAGGAGGCGTTGGGCAGCAGTTCGTTGCCCACCAACTCGCCGACGAACGACATCCGGGTGGGGACCTCGACCGCGTTGACGATGCCGACGCCGAGGGCGAGCAACCAGACGTGCCAGAGCCGTACCGTCCCCGTCAGGTCGAGCACGGCCAGGGTCAGGGCCAGGGCCCCCGCCGCCAGGTTGGCGAGGGTGAGGAGCATCCGCTTGTCGTACAGGTCGGCCAGGCGCCCTCCGTAGAGGGTGAGCAGCAGCACCGGGGCGAACTGGAGGGCGGTGACGATCCCCAGGGCCGTGGCGGAGTCGCCGGTCATGCCGAGGACGAGCCAGTCCTGGGCGACGACCATCGTCCAGGTCCCCGCGACGGACACCAGCTGCCCGGCCGCGAAGAGCCGGAAGTTGCGGACGGAAAGGGAGCGGAAGGTGGTCGGCGGAGCCTTCGGCAAGAGCGCGGATCACACCCCGGGTCGTACGGACGGTTTTCGCCCCGCACGGAAGCAGCGGTGCAAGACGCTCGCCGTACCGCCACCCGGTTTATCGATGGCCGTCTTCACTTCCGGAAGAACTCCGTTCCCCTTCTCGCCCAATCCTTTTATCGACACTGCGGCACGGCGCGCCCGCCCTGCTCCGCGCACCCAGGAGAAGGGCCCGGCCGGAAAGCACGGTAAGTGCATCGACAATTCGCACATTACCAAGCAGTCGCTTTTTTCGAATTGAGCGACAGGGGGCAACGGGGTGAACCTCGGCTCCCCTCCGAGGCGCCGTCCCGTTGCCGTGCGCCCGCCGGGGCGACGGGCGGCCCCGAAGGGGGGGAGCCACGTGGCGGAGAAGGGCTCAGGACGCGCCGCCGAGGAGCTTCCGGTACCAGGGCAGGTGATCGGCGAAGTCCGCCCCGAAACCCGGACCGGGGTCGCAGCCCCAGTCCTGCCAGGGCCGCTCGTCGGCGAACCAGTGGTCAACGGCGAGCATGTCGAGGTGGTGGCCCGCGAAGGGGAGGCCCGCGAGCAGCGCCCTGGCCCCGGCGATGTCGACCGCACGGTCCCGGGGCCGCTCCTCCGCACCGTCGACGAGCTCCTCGACTGCGGCGATCAGTTCCGTCACCGGGACCGGCTCGGGGTGGCCGACGTAGTGCGGACCGGCCTGGACCGTCGGTGCGAGGGCCGCGCCGAGCAAGGCGCGCGCCAGTGCCCCGACGTCGATCATGGAGTGCAGCGAGGACCCGCCGTCCAGCGGTCCGGGCAGGGCGGCGAGGAGCCGGGCGATTCCCGGCACCACCTGCCGGTCACCGGTGCCGTACACCAGGTGCGGTCGCAGTACCGTGCCGCCCGCGTCCACGACGTGCCGCTCTCCTGCCGCCCGGGTACGGCTGGTCGTCGATCCGGGGGCGAGCGGAAGGCTGCCGGGCCTCGCCGCACGGAAGGGGCCGCGGCCGTGGACGGATGCGGTGCTGAGGGCAACGATCCGGGTCGCCCCGGCCTCCAGGGCCGTGTCGACCAGGGCCCGGGTGCCCTCGTCGTTGACCGCGCGGGACACTTCCTCCCCGGCGCCGACCGCCGAGGCGCAGTGGACCAACACGTCGATGCCGGCACAGGCTCGACGGAGCGCTTCGGCGTCACGGAGGTCGCCGGGAACGGCCTCGACCGTCGGGCGGTCCACCGCGCGCGCGCCTTCCCCGGCCGACGTGGTGCGTGCCGGCGGCGGAACGACCGGACGGCGGGCGAACAGTCGCACGTGCGCCGGCTCCGGGGCGAGCGCCGCGAGCGCCGCCACCCGACCGCCGATGAATCCGGTCGCGCCGGTGATCAAGACGCGAGGTCCCATGACCCTGGTCCGGTTCAACCCGCCAGACGGTCGTCGCGGCTTGCGCCGACCAACGCCAGGTCCGGGGTCGGGGAGGTGATCGTGGAAAGGAAGACGGCGCGGCCGTCCTGCAGCCCGGTGACCCTGACGGTGGCCGCCCGGGGATCTCCCCCGGCCAGGACCTCGGTTTCGATCCAGCAGGGACTGTCGAGTTCGGCGTACCGGGAGAAGGAGACGTCCATGGCCGTCGGCAGGAAGGCCTCGCCGCCGAGCGTCGCCACGGCCGCCTGCCGGGCCGCTTCGAGGAGCAGCATCCCCGGTATGTGGTCGTTCGGGCGGCGGAAGAGCGTGGGGTGTCCGGTGTTGATCCTCAGCCGCCACTGACGGGGGCGGGTGCCGGGGGCGAGGACGACGTCCCCGCTGCGCCGGCGGCCGACCAACTGCGGGTCGACGCCCGGCACCAGCGGAACCGGACGGCCCAGTGCGGCCATGCGCTCGCCGCGGATCCTGCGGTAGGTGGAGGCCGAGGTGCAGCGGGTCATGCTGGTCCCGGTGGCGAGGTGGCGGCCGTCACGGGTGAACACCATGGTGGTGCGCAGGCCACGGAGGCTGCCGCGCCGGTCGTCCACGTCGGAGCAGATGACGTCGACGGTGACGTTCGGGGAGAGTCCGCTCACGGCGAGGACCTCGGCGTCAACCGAGTAGCCGAGGCCGTACATGACGAACTGGTCCTCGACGGGTACCCCGAATTCGGCGTGAGCGACGAGCATGGTCACCTGACGTATCGTCTCGGCCACCAGCACCGGGTCGTGGCGGTCGCCCGCAACCGGGGAGAAGAAGGGATGTGCGGCAGGCAACTGGGCGGAGACGGAGAACCGACTCTCCGACAATCGGGTCCAACCCGTGGGAATGATGTCCACGGGGTCCGCTCGATGGACGAACTCCCCGGGGACGCGCGTCCTCGTTTCCGGACAGTTCTTCACCACGGATCCCCTTTGCGTCCACGCGCCCCTGGGGCGGCCTGTCCGCCCGACCTAGAATACGTACAGCGCGGTTTTCTTTTCAATGCTTCACGTCACACGGTGAGCACGGACAGCGACACAGCAGGAGGCGCCTTGGCTCAGCAAGCGCGTGCAATAAAGACCCGGCGGGCGATCCTGGAGTCGGCCGCCACCGTCTTCGCGGAGCGCGGGTACGAGCGCACGACCATCGGCGAAATCCTGGTGCGCGCCGGGGTGACCAAAGGGGCGTTGTATTTCCACTTCGCCTCCAAGGAGGACCTCGCCCTGGGCGTGCTCGACGCGCAGATGCTCGACGTACCCCTGGCTTCGCAGGCGATCAAGCTCCAGGAACTCGCGGACCAGGCCTTCCTGCTCGCCCACCGCTTGCAGCGCGACGCGCTGGTACGGGCCAGCGTCGCCCTGGCGCTGGACAGCGGTGCCACCGGGGTCGACCGGGTGGCCCCCTTCCAGGCCTGGATCGATCAGGTCTCGGAGATCCTGATGGTCGCGAAGGCGCGCGGGGAACTGCTCGTCCACGTGAACGTGACGGACACGGCCCAGCTCTTCTCCGGCGCCTTCTCCGGAGTCCAGGCGATGTCCCAGATCCTGTGCGACCGCAGCGACCTGCTCCATCGCGTCTCGGTGCTGCTCCAGCACTTCATGCCGAGCATCTGCACTCCGGCACTGCTGACCGGTCTCGACCTCACCGAGGGACGCGCCCGGACGCTCGGCGCCGATTACGACGCGACCCTGCGCCGTAGGGACCAAGGAAACTTCACGGAAGCCTCCGACTGAGGAAGCAAACCGTCCGGTCCCCTCCGCGCCCCGACACCAAATGGTGTCGGGGCGCCCTGGCATCATGGCACTGAGTGTGTTTTGCTGAGGGTACTCAGTGCCACAAGCGTCTAGGGGAGCTCCACATCATGGCTAAGGACTTCGACCTGTACCGGCCTTCCGAGGAGCACGACATGCTCCGGGAGTCGGTGCGTGCCCTCGCGGAGGCGAAGATCGTTCCGTTCGCGGCGGCGGT
>NZ_JBHYMF010000146.1:0-17661 GCF_042742855.1 Streptomyces sp. NPDC058877
CCCACCCCTGGCTCGGCGAGCACGTCGTCATGGGCAACGCGCTGCTGCCCGGCACGGCCTTCGTGGAACTCGCGGTCCGCGCCGGCGACGAGGTCAGTCCGCGCCCGGGCCCCGGTGTGCCCCTCCGGGGCACCGATCGCTCACAGTGCCTGGGCGCCCGGCTTCACCATGCCGCGGACGGTCCGCGACTTCACGAACTCGCCCATGGCGGTCATCTCCCACTCACCGGAGAACTGCTTGATCAATTTGGCCATCATCACGCCGGTCTGAGGCTCGGCGGTGGTCAGGTCGAAGCGGACCAGCTCCTCGCCCGTGGTGGCGTCCAGCAGACGGCAGTAGGCCTTGGCCACCTCGGTGAACTTCTGACCGGAGAAGGAGTTGACCGTGAAGACCAGGCCGGTGGCGTCGGCGGGGAGGCGGCCGAGGTCCACCGTGATGACCTCGTCGTCGCCCGCGCCCTCGCCGGTGAGGTTGTCGCCGGAGTGCCGGATCGATCCGCCCAGGATGGTCAGCTTGCCGAAGTAGCAGCTGTCCAAGTGGTTGCGCTGCGGGCCGTACGCGATGACGGAGGCGTCCAGGTCGATGTCCTTGCCCCGGTAGGCGGGCTCCCAGCCGAGGCCCATCTTCACCTGCGACAGCAGTGGACGACCGCCCTTGACCAGGGACACCGTCTGGTTCTTCTGGAGACTGACCCGCCCCTTGTCGAGGTTGATCTTGCCGGTGGAGACGGGTGCCGGGGGTGCAGGAGGTGCCGGGGCGGCGAGGCGCGGGTCCATCGGAGCGACCGGCGGTACCGGCGGCACCGACGGGGCGACGGGCGTCGCGGCGGGAGCAGCGGCGGGCTCCTCGTCCACCGAGACGCCGAAGTCGGTCGCGATGCCGGCCAGCCCGTTGGCGTACCCCTGTCCCACGGCGCGGGCCTTCCAGGCGCCGTTGCGCAGGTAGATCTCGACGACCACCAGTGCCGTCTCCGTCGCCAGCCGGGGCGGGGTGAAGGTGGCGAGCACGGTGCCGTCGTCCGCGTTCCGGATGGTGGCCGTGGGTTCGATGCCCTGGAAGGTCTGGCCCGCGGCGTCCGGGCTCGCGGTGACGACGATCCGCTCGATGCCGGCCGGGAGGGCGCCGGTGTCCACCAGGATCGCGTCGGGCCCGGCCCCACCACCGGAGCGGTAGGTGACGCCGGGCCCGGCCGGCTGGTTGTAGAAGATGAAGTCGTCGTCCGAGCGCACCTTGCCGTTGGCGCTGAGCAGCAGGCCCGAAACGTCGAGCCGCACGGGGGCGGCCACGTCCACCGCCACGCGCGCGGCGGTGAGGGGGATGTTCGAGCCGGGGGTCATAGCGGTCATGCCACGGCTAACGAACCGGGTCCCTCCGCCGTTCCCCCGACGGAGGTCGGTTCGGCCACCTCGGTGATGTGCCCGCCTTCCGACCGTCAACCGCCGCACCTGCGGCGATATCGGGCATCACGCGGTTCAGGCCCAGATCCGGCGCATGAATATCCTTTCGGACCATGGGTGCTGTGGGGGCCGCGGAGCGCGCGGGGACCGTGGGGGCGAACTCGTTCCGGACGGCGGACGTGGACGAGGCGCGGGAGGAACTCGATGCGCGTTATTACGCCAATCGGATGACCGTCGTCGACGGGGACCGGCGCCCCTTCGCCGCTCGCTTCGACACCGTTGCACTCGGGCCGCTGGTCATCGGCGACCTCAGCTGCGGTGCCGACGTGCGCATGAGCTTCGGCGAACTCGGCGCGTACCACCTCAACGCCCCGCTGAGCGGCACCATGGAGATGCGTCAGGGCGGTGGCGGCCGGATCGTCGCGACACCGGACGAGGCCCTGTTGCTCGATCCGGCGGGGGACACCTTCCTCGACCGTTGGAGCGGGGACTGCCGGACCCTGTCGGTGAAGGTCGGGGCGGCCGAACTGCGCGACCGCCTCGAACGGCTGACGGGCCGGGCGGTGCGCGGCCCCCTGGCCTTCGAGCCCCGCCTGGACATCACGCGGGGCCCCGGGCTGAGCTGGGTGCGCTTCGCCCGGCAGGTCGCCGCCGAAGCGCTCGCCGGGGACGGGCTCGCCACGCACGACCTGGTGGCCCGTCCGCTCCAGGAGGCGCTCCTCAACGGACTGCTCCTGGCCGCCGAGCACCCCTGGCGCGAGGACCTCGCCCACCCGGGGGAACCACGGCGACCGGCCCCGGTCAAACGTGCGATGGACGCGGTGCAGGAGCGCCCCGAGCACCCGTTCACCAGCACCGAGCTCGCCGCCCTGTCCCGGGTCAGCGTGCGCCGCCTCCAGGAGTCCTTCCGGGAGTACGTGGGGATGTCGCCCATGGCGTACGTGCGGGAGGTCCGGCTCGACCGGGTCCACGAGGAACTGCGGCAGGCGGCGCCGGGCGAGGCCGCTGTGAGCGAGGTGGCCTGGCGCTGGGGCTTCGCCCACCAGGGGCGGTTCGCGGCCCGCTACCGGGAGAAGTTCGGCGAGTCGCCGTCCCGGACGCTACGGGCGGGCGACTGACGGCGCGGCGCGTGCGCCGGTCCGTGCTTCCGTGCACCAAGCCGTCGCGTATTCCGGACAGGTGCCGCGTTCTGCGGCTCGCGGTGATCTCGGGGCGGACCTACCTTGAGTGGGCCATGTGCGCCCAGGCGCACCGTGGCCCAGGTCCCGGCCGGGTTCCCCCGTATCAGTCCGGCCGGGGCCCACCCGCCCTGCTCCCGGCCGGAACCGCCACCGAAGCCCTGCCGAAGCGGGGAGGGCACCGGCGCGCCCAGAACACGGGAAACCTCCTGCCCGCGGAACCCCGCGGGCAGGAGGGCCAGCGTGCCCGGACAGGCAGGTGCCCCCCCGGGACCCGCACCAAGGGCGTCACCAGGCCAGGTCCTCCAGCGCGTCCAGGTCCGGCACCGCCACCGCCATCGGCTCGACGTCGTCCGCGCCCACCCGCAACTCCGCCCAGATCGTCTTGCCGCGCCGGGCGTACCGCGTGCCCCACCGCTCCGCGTACTGGGCGACCAGGTAGAGCCCCCGCCCGCCCTCGTCCGTCGCCGCCGCGTGCCGCAGGTGCGGCGAGGTGCTGCTGCCGTCCGACACCTCGCAGATCAGCGTCCGGTCGTGCAGGAGCCGCACCGTCACCGGGTCGGCTCCGTACCGCACCGCGTTGGTGATCAGCTCGCTGAGGATCAGCTCCGCCGTGAACGCCAGCCCGTCGAGCCCCCACTCCGAGAGCTTCGCCGCCGCCGCGTTCCGCACCGGAGAGACCGCCGAGGGGTCCCGCGGCACCGTCCACTCCGCGATCCGTTCCCGGTCGAGCAGTCGGGTCTGTGCCACCAACAGGGCGATGTCGTCGCGCGGCGCCGGTGAGAGGAGCGTCGCGAGCACGTCCGAGCAGGTCTGCTCCGGGCTCCGGTCCGGCCGGGAGAGCGTCGACCGCAGCAGCCCGAGCCCCGCGTTCAGGTCCCGCCCGCGGTCCTCCAGGAGCCCGTCCGTGAAGAGCACCAGCTTGCTCCCCTCCGGCAGTCGCAGCTCCGTCGCCTCGAACGGCACGTCCCCCAGACCGAGCCCCAGCGGCAGGCCCGGGGACAGCTCGGGGAAATCGACCCGCCCGTCGGGACCCACCAGAGCCGGACCGGGGTGCCCCGCGCTCGCCACCGTGCAGAGCCCGGACGCCGGGTCGTAGATCGCATACAGGCAGGTCGCGCCGGTGATGCCCTCGTCCCGCCGTCTTCCCTCGCCGTCCGTCTCCTCCGCATCGCGGTCCTCGATCCGGCCGGTCAGCTCGTCGAGATGGCCGAGCAGCTCGTCCGGCGGCACGTCCAGGGTCGAGAAGTTGTGCACCGCGGTCCTCAACCGCCCCATGGTCGCCGCCGCGTGCAGACCGTGCCCCACCACGTCCCCCACCACCAGCGCCACCCGCGCGCCCGGCAGCGGGATCACGTCGAACCAGTCACCCCCCACACCGGCCTTCGCCGGGAGGTAGCGGTACGCCACCTCCACCGCGCTCTGCTCGGGCAGCACCCGCGGCAGCAAGCTCCGCTGGAGGGTCACCGCCATGGCGTGCTCCCGCGTGAACCGGCGCGCGTTGTCGATCGCGACCGCCGCCCGCGCCGCCAACTCCTCCGCGAACGACAGGTCCTCCTCCCCGAACGGCTCCGGAGTGTCCGCACGCCAGAAGTTCGCCATTCCCAGCACCACACCGCGGGCCAGCAGCGGCACCGTGAGCAGCGAGTGCATCCCGTACGCCAGGGCCTGCGCCGCCCCCTCCGGGTCCTGGGCCCGCCACCCCTCCGCCGAGGCCAGCTCCGCCTGTACCACCGCGTGGCCCGCGTGCAGCGCCGTCGCCATCGGAGTGCTGCGGACGTCGAAGCGCACGACGTCCCCGACCGGCTGGAGCGGCTGGTCGGGGCGCAGTCCGCTCAATGCCGTCCGCCGCATTTCGGTGGAGGCCGACGCGACCTGCGGCGGTTCCTCCCCGCGCAGCACCGCTTCCGGCAGCTCCACCGTCGCGAAGTCCGCGAACCGGGGCACCGCGACCTCCGCCAGCTCCTCCGCCGTGCGCACGACCTCCAGCGTCGTCCCGATCCGCACCCCCGCCTCGTACAGCAGTTGCAGACGGCCGCGGGCCACCGCGGCCCGCCCGGTCACGGCGGCCAGCTCGGTGGTGTCCCGCATCGTCATCACGCACCCGGACTCCGAACCGTGCGGCAAGGTCGGCCGCACGCTCACCGCGAGCAGCCGGTCGCCCGCCCGGTGCACCTCGTCGGTCGCGGCCCGCCCCGACTCCAGGAGCTCGACGGTCCGCGGGTCGAGACCGAGCTCCGAGACGTGCCGCCGCTCCGCCTCCGCGGTCAGGCCGAGCAGCCGGCGCGCCTCGTCGTTGGCGAGCAGCAGCCGGTGGTCGGCATCCACGATCAACACGCCTTCCCGCACGGCGTGCAGCACCGCCTCGTGGTGCTCCTTCATCCGGGTCATCTCCGCAGGCCCCAGGCCGTGCGTCTGCCGCCGCAGCCGCTGGCTCACCAACGCCGCGCCGCCCACCGCCACCGCCAGGGCACCGCCCGCCGCGCCGAGGAGCAGCGGCAGCCGCTCCTCCACCGCGTGCGCGATGCTCTCCACCGCGATGCCACTGCTGACCAGGCCCACGACCCGGCCCTGTGCGTCCAGCACCGGGACCACGGCCCGCACGGCGTCGTTCGGCGCTCCGTGGAAGAGCTCCGTGTACGACTCCCCGTCCACTGCGGCCCGCGAGAGGTCACCGGTCGCCTTCTGGCCGATCAGCTCCGGCTGGGAGTCGGTGTACCGCACCCCGGAGGGGCTCAGCACCGCGATGAAGTCCACGCCCGTGGCCAGCCGGGTCGCTTCCGCCCGCTTCTGCAGCTCCGCCGTCGGATCGGGCGAGGTCAGCGCCGTGTCGATGCCGGGCGCGTGTGCGAAGGCCTCGGCGACCGCGAGCGAACGGACCCGGGCGTCCCGCTCGGTGTCCCGCCGCTCCTGCTGGAACGTCACGAAGGCAGCCACCGCGATCACCAGGAGCGCGATCAGCGCCTCCAGCGCGAACACCTGACCCGCGACGCTCCGCAGCCCCGTGCCCCGCCCCTTCTCCGCACCGCTTCCGCCCAGCCGTTCCCGCCCCCGCCACCTGCGCCAGCCCCGTCCCCGGCCCCGGATCATCCGGTGCTCCGAGCGATCAACAGGGCCACGTCGTCCGGTGCGCCCGGCCGGCGCAGCGCCGTGAGCAGCCGGTCGCAGGTCTCCTCCAGAGGACCCCGTGCCTCGTCCAGGAGGCTGACGAGAAGGGCGAGCCGCTCGTCGATCGCATCGGCGCGGGTCTCGATCAGCCCGTCCGTGTACAGCACCAGGCGGTCGCCGGGGCGGAACGGCACCCGGGCCGTCCGAAAGGTGCCGCCGCCGACGCCCAGCGGCACCCCGGTGGAGAGCCGCACCAACTCCGCCGGTCCGTCCACCGGGATCCGTACGGGCGGAAGGTGGCCCGCGTTCGCGATCCGGCAGCGCTGTCGCACCGGATCGTGCACGGCGAAGAGACAGGTCGCGATGTAGTGCTCCAGACCCGCCGTGATCCGGTCCAGGTGCCGCAGCACCTGTGCGGGGGACAGGTCGAGGTCCGCGAACGCACAGGTCGCGGTCCGCAGCCGGCCCATCGTCGCCGCCGCGTCGATGCCGCTGCCCATGACGTCCCCGACGACGAGCGCCGTCTTGTCGTCGGGCAGCGCGATCACGTCGTACCAGTCGCCCCCGACCTCGCTGGACGCGTGTGCCGGCTGGTAGCGGGCGGCGACCTCCAGGCCCGCCCGTTCCGGCGGCACCACGGGCAGCAAGCTCCGCTGGAGCGTCACCGCCGAGTTCCGCACGCTCTGGTACCAGCGGGCGTTGTCGATGCTGACGGCGGCGCGGGCCGCGAGCTCCGTCGCGAGCAGCACGTCGTCGCCGTCGAAGGGCAGTGCGTTCCGGTCCCGCTTGAGGTCCAGCGCGCCCAGCACCTCGCCGCGCGCGATCAGCGGCACCGCCAGGTACGAGTGGACCCCGGCCCTGGCGAGCAGCTCGGCGGCCTCCGGGCTCCGGGCGATCCGCGACAGGTCTCCGGGGCCGACGCGCTCCACCAGCACGGGCCGCCCGGTGTGCACGCACCGGGTGACGAGCCGGTCGGCCCCGTACATGGCGACCTCCCCGGGTGGGTCCGCCGCCGGCAGGGCCTCCGTATCGCCCTCGGCCTTCACGGCGAGCGCCCGGAACAGCGCCGGACCCTCCTCCGGAGCACCCGGCCTACGCAGGGCCAGTACGGAGTCCAGGACGTCGACGGCAGCGACGTCCGCGAGCTCCGGCACCACGACCGAGGCCAGTTCGTCCGCCGTCCGTTCCACCTCCAGGGTGGTGCCCACCCGGGCCGAGGCGTCGGCGACGAGCGCGAGTCGCCGTCGGGACCGGTCCGCCGCGGCGTCCGCCCGGTGCCGCTCGGTCACGTCGATCACCGAGACGGCGACGCCCAGGACCCGGCCCTCGGAACCCTCCAACCGGTAGAGGGACACGGACCAGGCGTGGTCGTGGTCCGGGTCCGCGGGCGTCCGTCCCACCGTGGCGTGGTCGAGCAGCGGCGTCCCCGTGGTGAGCACCGTCCGCAGCGCGGTGTCGAGGGCCGTGGCGTCGAGCATCGGCAGCATGTCGCCGATCCGCCGTCCGAGGTGCAGCTCGGCCGGAATGCCGTTGATCCGCTCCAGGGCCGGGTTCACCAGGACGTAGCGCAGCTCGGTGTCGAGCACGGCGAGGCCGATCGGCGACTGGGAGACCAGCCGGTCGGAGAGCGCGAGCTCGGTCTCGATCCGTTCGACGGCTGCGCTGTCGGCCGCCACCCCCAGGGCGTACAGACCGCCCAGGTCGTCGGTGAGCCGCATGTTGCGGAACTCCACCCGTCGGGTGGATCCGTCCTTGTGCCGCACGGGGAAGGTCCCCGCCCAGGTCGCACCGCCGTGCAGGACCTCGCGGAAGAGGCGCACGGCCTCCTCGCGGTGCTCCTCGTCGACGATCAGCCGGGCCACGTACTGCCCGAGGGCTTCGTCGGCGCGGAAACCGAAGAGGCCCTCCGCCTGGGGGCTCCACAGCACGATCCGCCCCTGGGCGTCCACGACGACGGCCGCGACCCCGAGCACGTCGAGGAGCCCCTTGCCGTCCAGGGGCAACCCGAACCGTCCTGTCGTCCCAGAGAAGGAACCGGCCGTCACACTGCCCTCCTCCCGCCGCGCCACGCGCCTTCCTCCATGCTCCCCGTCGGTCAGCCGCCCCGCACCAGGAGCCCGTCACGGTACGCCCCGGAGAACAGCGCGGCGACCCTGCCGAGACCCACCAGGGAGAGCAGCGGCAGCAGGGCCGCCATCGCCGCGTTCAGGAGGGCCAGGAGCGGCTTGCGCCGCACGCGGTCCGCGACCGTGCTGAGCAGCGGCCCGAGCAGCACGGGCGCCCAGAGGGCGAACGCGGTCAGGGCCGCGAGCGCGTCCGAGCCGGTGAGGGACTTGACCCAGATGCCGGAGACCAGCCACATCGCCGTCGTACCGAACCCGGACACGACGACACCCATCAGATATCCACGCATGGCCGAAGGCTGTCGACCGAGGAGGGCCGTGCGGATCGGGCGGATGCCCTAGGAAACGGACGTGGTGCCCCGCCACCGGTGCCGGGGCATCCGGTGAGCGCCCTGGTCGAGGGGTGCCGCACCGGCGCGGTCGGCCCCGTCCGCGGGGGCGTCGGACCGGTGCGCAGGCGCCGGAACGGGCCGCAGCGCGGCCGGGGACGCCGCGCACGACCGGTCGTCGCGGGTCACCGTTCGCCGCCCCCGCGGGCCTCGTACCGCAGTGCGATCCCGGTCACCACGGCGCCGAGTCCTTCCCACAGCCCGACCCCGAGGAAGCCGGTGGGCGCGCGGCCGGTGACGACCGCCAGGGTGAAGACCGCACAGGTCAGCAGCCGGAACGGGACCGTCCAACGGAAGAAGGGCTTCCAGTCGGCGAGGGAGGCCAGGACGTAGTAGACGCCCATGTTGAGCGCGGCCATCGAGGAAGCGGTCAGGAAGACCAGGGTGTGGTCCCCCTCCGCACGGCCGCCCGCGGGAACCGGCTCGAAGCCCATGACCGTGAGCAGCGCGTCCGGGGCGACCAGGCCCACCACGCCCAGGGCGGCGGCGAGCACGCCGAAGACCGCCATGGTCCAGCCGGACAGGGAACGGGGCAGGCGCACGGGGTCCTCCGCGAGGTGACAGCAGGTTCGGTGAATCGAATGTGTGCTCGGTGAGGAGCGTGATCCTGCATATCGCGTGCCGGGGCCCCGCGGCCAATCGCTCCCCGTCACACGTCACTTCAGCGCCGCCTCCATCATCTTCTGTGCCACCGGAGCGGCCAGCCCGTTGCCGCTGACCTCGGAACGGGCCGCGCCCGAGTCCTCGATCATCACGGCAACGGCGACCTGCTTCCCCGTCGAGGGGTCCTTCGCGTAGGAGGTGAACCAGGCGTACGGGGTCTTGCTGTTGTTCTCGCCGTGCTGCGCGGTGCCGGTCTTGCCGCCGACCTCGGCGCCCGCCACGGCCGCATTGGTGCCGGTGCCCTTCTGTACCACGGTCACCATCGCGCTCCGCAACTGCTCGGCGGTCGAGGCGGAGACGATCCGCTCCGCGTCCCCGTCCCGGTATGTCCGGAGCGGGTCGCCGTCGGAGTCGACGACCTCCGAGACCATGTGCGGAGCGGCGAGCAGGCCGTCGTTGGCGATCACGGCCGACACCAGGGCCATCTGGAGCGGGGTGGCGGTCACGTCGAACTGGCCGATGCCGGTGAGCGCCGTCTGCGCCGCGTCCATGCCGGACGGGTAGACGCTCGCGTAGGCGCGGACCGGGACGTCCATCTCGGCGTCGTTGAAGCCGAACTTCTCCGCCATCGCCCGCACCTTGTCCTGCCCCAGGTCGGCGGCCATCTTGCCGAAGACGTTGTTGCAGGAGTACTGCAGCGCGGTGCGGATCGTGGCGTTCTCGCAGGGGGCGGAGGGGTTCTCGTTCTTCAGCACGGTCCGGGTGCCCGGCAGGGTGTACGGGTCGGGACTCTCCGTCGCCGCGTCCACGGAGCCGTACAGGCCGTCCTCCAGGGCCGCCGCCGCGACGACCAGCTTGAAGGTGGAACCCGGGGGGAGCGGCTGCCGCAGCGCCCGGTTGACCAGCGGCTTGTCCTCGTCGGAGGTCAGCTCCTTCCAGACGTCCCCGTCGTTCGTCCCGGCGATTTTCGACGGGTCGTACGACGGGGTGGAGACCATGGCGAGGATCCGGCCGCTCGCCGGGTCGACGGCGACGGCCGCGCCCTTCTTGCTCCCGAGCGCCCGGTAGGCGGCCTCCTGGACGTCCGGGTCGATCGTGGTGACGACCGTGCCCGGCTCCTGCTGCTTGCGGGTGACGGCGTCCAACGGGTTCTTCAGCCGGTCGTCGGTGCCGTCGAGGACGTCGGAGAAGATGCCTTCCAGCTGGGTGGCACCGTACGCCTGCGAGCTGTAACCGGTGACCGCCGCGTACAGCTCGCCCTCCGTGTAGGTCCGCTTGTACGCGAGGTCCGATCCCTCCGTCCTCGTCGAGCCGGTGACCGGGGAGCCGGCCACGACGATGTTCCCGAGCGGCTGCGCGTACTGCGCGATGGTCTTCCGCCGGTTCTTCGAGTCGTCCGCGAGCGCCTTGCCTTCGTACGCCTGCACCCAGGTCGCCCGCCCCAGCAGGGCCAGCACCAGGGCCAGCACGAAGACCGACGTGTTCCTGATCGTCTTGTTCATCGCACCCATGGGGACGAACGGGCACGTGGGGGACGTTCCGGATGTGGCCCGTTTCTCAGCGAACCTTCATGTCCGCGCCGCCCGCCGCAACGCTTCGCGATCCTCCCTCCGGGCGATCGCCCGGACCGGTGCGCTACGGAGCCCCCGACCGGGCGGCCAGAAGCGGAATGAACCGGCCCGCCGTGGTGTTCCCCGCGGGGAAGAACACCATCCCCTACCCCTCCCGGAGAGATCACCCATGCGCGTCGAGATATGGAGCGACATCGCCTGCCCCTGGTGCTACATCGGCAAGGCCCGTTTCGAGAAGGGGCTCGCGGCCTTCGCCCACCGCGACGACGTCGAGGTCGTGCACCGCTCCTTCGAGCTCGACCCGCACCGCGCCAAGGGCGACACGGGCCCGGTCCTGGAGATGCTGGCGAAGAAGTACGGCCGCACCCTCGACGAAGCCCGCGCCATGGAGGCGCACGTCGCTTCGAACGCGCACTCGGAGGGCCTCGACTACCGCACCGAGGGTCGCGACCACGGCAACACCTTCGACATCCACCGCCTGCTCCACCTCGCCAAGGAGCGCGGACGGCAGGGCGAGCTCCTGGACCTGGCCTACCGGGCCAACTTCGCCGAGGAGCGCTCCGTCTTCGAGCCGGAGACCCTGGTCGACCTCGGGGTCGAGGCCGGCCTCGACGAGACCGAGGTGCGCGCCGTCCTCGCCGACGGGTCCGCCTACGCCGAGGCGGTGCGGGAGGACGAACGCGAGGCTGCCGAACTCGGTGCCAACGGCGTCCCGTTCTTCGTCCTGGACCGGCGTTACGGCGTCTCCGGCGGCCAGCCCGCCGAAGTCTTCACCCAAGCCCTGGAGCAGGCGTGGCAGGGACGCGTCCTGCAGCCGGTCGGCGCCGGTGCGGAGGTCTGCGGCCCGGACGGAACCTGCGAGGTTCCTCAGCAGTGACCTCCCTCGGCCACCACTCTGACCTGCGGAGATAAGCGGCGCTTGGAGACTCCCCACGGTCAGGCCGCCATTGACGGGTGATCGCGGGGAGCCCAGGGTGGGGACATGGACCCCCTTGACCAGCCGCTCGGCGGAGCCGAGTTCGCGCCCAAGCGCACCTATCTGGACACCTCCAGCTGCGGACTCCTGCCCCGCCGGACCGTCGAAGCCGTCACGCTCCTCGCCCAGGAGACCGCCGACGGCCGACCGGGCGGTGCCGGCAGCTTCGACGTGGTGGCCGAGGCCCGTGCCGCCTTCGCCCGCATCGCCGGCGTCGCCCCCGAACGCGTCGCCGTCGGCAGCTCGGTCGCCGTCCACTGCGGAATGATCGCCCAGTCGATGCCGGCCGGGGCCGAGGTCCTGTTCCCCGAAGGGGACTTCTCCTCGGTCATCACTCCGTTCACGATCCGCGGCGACCTCAAGACCCGCTTCGTTCCGCTGGAGCGACTGGCCGAGTCCGTCCGTCCCGAGACCGCACTCGTCGCCTTCTCCGCCGTCCAGTCCGCGAACGGGCGCACGGCGGACTTCGCTGCGGTCCGGGAAGCGGCGTCCGCCCACGGTGCCCGCACCCTCCTGGACGCCACCCAGTCCGCCGGCTGGCTGCCGCTCGACGCGGGACGGTGGGACTACACGGTCACCGGCGGCTACAAGTACCTGCTCTGCCCGCGCGGGGCGTCCTTCCTCACCGTCACCGAGGAGGCGCAGGACTCGCTCCTCCCGATCCACGCCAACTGGGTCACCGGCGAGGAGCTGTGGGCGAACGTCTACGGACCGGTCCGCGAACTGGCCCGCTTCGCCAGCCGTTTCGACGAGCCGGTGGCCTTCCTCTCGTACCACGGGGCGGCCCGCTCGCTCGCCCTCCTGGAGGAGATCGGCATCGAGCGGATCGAAGCCCACGACAAGGGACTCGCGGCCCGCTTCCGCTCCGGGCTCCTCGACCTCGGTCACGTGCCGGTCATGGACGACTCGACGGTCGTCGCCGTTCCCGGACTCGGGCACCGGGCGGACTCCCTCCACGAGGCGGGCGTCCTGCTCTCGACCCGTGCGGGCAACCTGCGGGCCTCCTTCCACCTGTACAACACCGCGGCGGACGTGGACCGCGCCCTGGAGGCGCTGGCGGGCTGACGTCCGGCGGAGGCCCGGCGTCCGGCCTCCGCCCCTCCCGCACGCCGCTCACTCCCAGGCGTCCACGGCCGTCCGGCGCGCACCCTCCAGGTCCACCGCCCGTCCCGCAGCACCGAGTGCCGCCCCCAGGGCGGTCAGCGACGACAGCACCGCCTCCGGGCTCGCGTCCACGCCGTAGTGGTTGACCCGGACCATCTCCCGGGACAGTGCGCCACCGCCCGCGACCAGCGGCACCGACGGGTCCGCCGCCAGCGCCTTCGCCACCAGCTCCGAGGCGTCGACGCCCGCGGGAGCCCGCAGCGTCGTCGCCACCGGGGCCGCGTCCTCCTCCCGGTGCACATACGGTTCGAGACCGCCGCCCAGCGCCAGGGCGCCCGCGCGGGTCGCAGCAGCCGCCGAGGCGTGCCGGCCCATCAGCGCGGGCAGCCCCTCCGTCTCGATCCGCTCCACACAGGCCTCCAGGGCCAGCATCTCCAGCTGGGCGGGGGCATGGAGCAGCGTCCTGCGGCCCCCGTCGATCCAGCGCTCCTTCCAGTCGAGGAGGGAGAGGTACGAGCGGCGCGGCGCGGCCGGGTTGGCGGCGAACCGTTGCCACGCCCGCTCGCTCACCGACACCGCGGACACCCCCGCGGGCCCGCCCATCGCCTTCTGCGCGCCGATGATGCACATGTCGACGCCCCAGGCGTCCGGCAGCACCGGCTCGGCGCCGATCGACGCCACCGCGTCCAGGTAGAACAGCGCGCCGTGCGCCCGCACCACCTCGCCGATCTCGGCGACCGGGTTGGTGTTGCCGGTCGCCGCCTCCGCGTGCACCAGCGAGACGAAGTCGATCTCCGGGTGTTCGGAGAGCGCCTGTTCCACCTGCTCCGCCGTCACCGCCGCGTGGAAGGGCACCGTCAGGTCGACGACCGTCGCACCACAGTCCCGGAGCCAGTTCCCGAAGGTCTGCCCGTACGGACCGGTGACCACGTTCAGCGCGGTCGAACCGGCCCGCGCGCCGCTGCGGATGCACCCCTCCAGGGGCAGCAGCGCCTCGCCCTGGGTGATCACCACGTCCTGCTCCGTGGAGAGCAGGGCGGCCACCCGGCGCTCGATGGACGCGAAGCGCGCGGCGGTCAGCGGGGCCAGGTCCAGCAGCGGATGTGTCACGGTCACGGCGGTGCCTTCTTCGGTTCGGTGCGACTCGCTTCGACGCGGGCGAAGCTCCTGATCAGGGTACCGAGCGGTGATCGCACGACACCGGGAGCCGCTCCCCGCACGCGCCCCCTTCCGGCCGCGCGGCGCAGCCCCTCGGGCACACCGGCCCCGGGGCCCCTCCACCGGCCCGGCGGTGTTCCCGCCCTCGTACAGTGCAGGCATGAGCGATCACGAGGTGCTGCACGTGAAGGGGCGGGTGCTCGTCGGCCCGGAGGACGTACGCGACGAACTGTGGTGCGTCGACGGGCGGATCACCTTCGACCGGCCCGCCGCCGAGGCGGTGACCGTCGAGGGGTGGGCGCTGCCCGGACTCGTCGACGCCCACTGCCACGTCGGTCTCGACCGGCACGGCCCCGTCGACGAGGCCACCAGCGAGAAGCAGGCCCTGGCCGACCGGGATGCCGGGACCCTGCTGATCCGGGACGCGGGCTCGCCCTCCGACACCCGCTGGATCGACGGGCGCGAGGACCTGCCCAAGGTCATCCGAGCGGGCCGCCACATCGCCCGCACCCGCCGCTACATCCGCAACTACGCCCATGAGATCGAGCCCGTCGACCTCGTCGCGTACGTCGGTCGGGAAGCCCGCCGTGGTGACGGCTGGGTCAAGCTCGTCGGCGACTGGATCGATCGGGAAGCGGGCGACCTCACCGCTTGCTGGCCGCGTCCCGAGGTCGAGGCGGCCATCGCCGAGGCGCACCGGCTCGGCGCCCGGGTCACTGCGCACTGCTTCGCCGAGGACTCGCTCCGGGACCTCGTCGAGGCCGGCATCGACTGCATCGAGCATGCGACCGGGCTCACCGAGGAGACGATTCCGCTCTTCGCCGAGCGGGGCGTCGCCATCGTCCCGACGCTGGTGAACATCGCGACCTTCCCGCACCTCGCCGACGGCGGCCAGGAGAAGTTCCCCCGCTGGTCGGCCCATATGCGCCGGTTGCACGAGCGCCGTTACGACACCGTCGGCGCGGCCTTCGACGCGGGCGTGCCCGTCTTCGTCGGCACCGACGCGGGCGGCTCCCTCGCCCATGGCCTGGTCGCGGAGGAGGTCGAGGAGCTCACCAAGGCGGGGATCCCGCCGATCGAGGCGCTCGCCGCCACCACGTGGGGGGCCAGGGCCTGGCTCGGCCGGCCCTCGTTGGAGGAGGGCGCCCCGGCCGACCTGGTCGTCTACGGCGAAGACCCCCGTGTGGACGTGCGCGTCCTCGCCGCGCCGCGCCGGGTCGTCGTCAACGGCCGGGTCCTGGCCTGACCCCCGGCGGGGTCAGCGGCTCAGGAACGCGAGCCGCGCCCGCTTCTCCGGGATGAAGACCTCGGGCAGGTCCACCTCGGGGAGCACCACCTCGGGGCCCAGCTCGAAGCCGGCCCGTCGCATGCGGGCGACGGCCTTCTCGTTTGCCGCGTCGGGTTCGACCACGATCCGGTGGTGGTCCTTGAGTGAGAAGGCGATGATCGCGATGAGCAACCGGCCCGTGAACCCGGGCTCGGGGGCCAGGCCCGGCGCGATGAGCAGGTGGAGGCCGATGTCCCCCGGTCGCACCGGGTAGCATTCGCCGACCCGGTCGGCCGCGGGGTCGTACGTCTGGAGGAGCGCGACCGGCTCCCCGTCCCGATCGACCAGGTAGCCGTGGTGCGTGGTCAGAGAGTCGAGGTGCCCGTAGACCTCCCGGACCTGTTCGACGGTGGTCCCGAGCATGCCCCAGAACCGAGCCCGTTCCTCGTTCACCCAGCCGTGGATGAGCGGGGCGTCGCCCTCGGGGGAGACGGGGCGGATCGTGACGGTCCCGAAGCCCTCGACGGCCTGGACGTGTGCGGCGGCGGTCATGCCCTGCTCCTTGGTTCCTCGGTGAGGTGTTGCCAGTCCGTGGTGACGGGGGCGAGTTCGCCCCGCAGCCACAGGGGGAGTTGGTCGTGGTGGTGCGGGTCGCCGGGAACGCCGGATGCGCCGAACGGCACGATCCAGCGGCTCCGCCGGCGGTCGGAGAGGTCCCACACGTACCGGGCGGCGGAGGCGCGGGCGCTGCGATCGGTCCACCCCGGCACGCTGGACGTGGAGAGCACGCAGTCGTGGTCCCCGCCGAGCCCCGGCCACCGCTCGTCGTCCGGATCGGGCAGTGCCTGCCAGGGGGCGAGCCGGTGCGTCACGCCCCAGGCTGCGGGCGGTCCGCCGGAGCCGACCTCGTCGAGCGCCTCGCCCACGATCCGGTCGATGTCCTCGGCGGGCACGGGGCCGGTCACGAGCAGCGTTTCCAGGGCGAAGGCGACCCGTGGCCCGAGCGCCAGCCAGGGGCGGAACAGCTCGGGGTACGGGTCGCCTTCGCGCAGTGCCGCGAAGGCCCGGTGTCCGGCCAGCCTGCGCACGACGGCCCCGCGCACGGCTGCGTAGAGTCCGGCGTCCTGGCTGTCCGCGTCCATCCGCCGGTTCCAGCCGAGCAGTTGCTCCCGAACGTCCGCGCCGGCGGGGGAGAGGCGGTCGGCGACGGCCGTCGGGCCCTGCCCCGCGCGTCGTACCGCTTCCAAGAGGGGGGCTGCCGAGGGGTTGTCGGTGTCCGTGTGGATCGCAGCCATCGCCCCTGCGGTCCAGGACGCCGAGGCGCCGAGCAGTCCGTCGATCCGTGCCTCCCGGTGCGGCGGGGCGAACTCCACGCCCAAGGGCGCGGCCAGGCTCCGGGCGTTGGCCATGACGGCGTGGCCGTGCACCTCGGCACGGGGGAGCGGCGCGGGCCGTTCGTCCCAGGCGTGCGCCGGGTCCCAGGCGGGCACGACCCGCAGGGAGTTGGCACGGTCCCGCACGGGCACGTGGCCGGCGACCCGATGGAGCAGGCCGCCTCGGGTGTCGGCGGCCTGGACGACGTTCACTGGCTCGACCCAGCCGTCGAGGGCCGCGTCCACATCGGCGACGGTCCGGGCGCGCAGCAGTGCGGGCAGCGTCCCGAAGCCCAGCTCGCCGGTGACCCGTGGTGGATGCCGCAAGCTGATGGCCTCCCGGGTGCCGGCCGGATCCGTGGGGTCGGGGTCCCCGTCCAGGCCGATGATCACCGGGCCCCGCGCGGTCTCGACCACCTCGATCACGACCGGCTCGGCGCCCGCGACCTCGATCGTCTCCGTGTGCGCGGCGGCCGGGGCCCAACCGTCCGGGCCGAGCGCCACCGTGCTCCCGTCGGGGAGCCGGCGCAACCGCTCCCGGTACAGGTCCTGGTAGTCCGCCATCGCGTTGGTGATGGCCCAGGCCACCGGCCCGGCGTGACCGAAGTGGGCGATGCCGGGGACGCCCGGCACGGCGAGGCCCACCACGTCGTACGCGGGACAGGCGAGCCGGATCTGCTGGTAGACGCCGGGGGCCTCGACGAACCGGTGCGGATCGCCGGCCACCAGGGCGGCCCCGGTGGCGGTCCGGTCGCCCGACACGATCCAGCCGTTGGAACCGGCGGTGCCGGGGCCGTCCGTGGCGAAGAGTTCCGTCCACTCCTCGCCGAGCCGCCGGGCCACCTCCTCCCGCCACAGCTTGGTGGGGAAACCGGCGAAGAGGACGTGGGTCGAGAGCCAGACGGCGAGCGGGGTCCAAGGTTCCCAGCGGCCGGGCGCCAGTCCGGTCTCCGCGAACTCGGGTGCACGGCCCGCCCCTTCCGGGAGGCCGTCGTTGACCCCGGCCACGTAGGCGCGGACCCAAGCGGCCGTGGGCGCATCGGTCGCTTCGAGCCGCTCGAAGCAGCGGCGGGCGGTGTCGGCGATCCGGGCCTGTCGGGCGAAGACGTCCCAGCCGAGCTCCGCGGGGCCGAGGAAGGCAGCGGTGGTGCCCCGGGCCCGGTGCCGCTCGACCTCCAACTGCCAGGCCCGGTCGTGGGCGGTGGTCCGCCCCTGGGCGAAGGCGAGTTCGTTCGGGTCCGCGGCGCGCAGATGGGGGACGCCCCAGACGTCCCGATAGACCTCGATGCTCACGGAGACCCCGATCCCGTTCCTGTCCGTCGTACCCGTACGACCAAGCCTTGTTAGGTTAGGCTGGCCTAAATTAAACTACAGGAGTCGGGGAGGGGTCGGAGCGGCGGGGCGGGTGCGGGGC
>NZ_JBHYMF010000147.1:0-17637 GCF_042742855.1 Streptomyces sp. NPDC058877
GGGCGCCCCTCCTACCATGTGCGGCGGACGGCTCAGGCCTTGACGCGGACCTCCTTGCGGAACTTGGCGGTGAGGGCCGCGGCGTCCTCGGCGGAACCGGCCTTGCCCGTCAGCAAGGCGGCGGTGTCGACCGGGATGACGAGGCCCACCGTGCTGTGGTCGGCCCACACGCACATCGTCAGGGTCATCGCCGGAGTGCTCGCAGAGGGGTCCGCCTTGGTCGTGAGCTGCTGGCACTTCAGGATCGCGCCATCGAGCCCGGCCGGCTCGTACGCCCGGGGGCTCCCGATCACCTGCGGTACCTCGGTGCTGCCCTTGTCCTTCTCCGCCTCGGCCTTGGTGGTGGCGAAGATGGAGTCGACGACCTTCTCGGGGTCGTCGATCGTGCCGTACAAGCCGTTGAAGGAGAGGATCTTGCCCCCGAGGGGGTTGGAAGGGTCCTTCACCTGGTAGGAGGCGCCGACCTGGGTGGCGTTCTCGACGCCGTTCTTCTCGGCTTCCCGTAGGGACTTCTTGTCGGAGGAGCTCTCCTTGCCCGGGGTCTTCTGGTACTCGCCGAGCACCGTCTCCGGCGTGATCAGCTTGTGCGGACCGTCGTCCGCGACCGAGGAACCCCCGCCGCCGAGCAGGAAGTACGCGCCCACGCCGATGGCCGCCACCACCGCGACCGCGCCGATGATCCAGCCGGCCCTGGACTTCTTCGGGGCCGGCGGCCGGGGCGGATAGCCGCCGGGACCCTGGGGCGCACCGTACTGCGGTGGCTGGCCGTAGGGGCCCGGCTGCTGCGGTTGGCCGTAGGGACCGGGCTGCGGCGGGTAGCCGTACGGCTGTTGGGGAGGAACGCCCTGCGGGGTCTGCGGCGGGTATCCGTAACCCGGTTGCGGGGCCTGCGGCTGCCCATACGGACCGGGCTGTGGCGGCTGGCCGTAGGGGCTCGGCTGCGGTGGCTGGCCGTAGGGGCCGGGCTGCTGGGGCGGCTGCCCGCCGTATGGGCCCGGCTGGTTGTAGCTCATCGACAGGTTCCCCTCACAGGATGTTCACGCGTGCCGAACATCCTGTCGGAACCGCGGGCGGCGAAGTGCGGTGGGGGCCACACCGTTACGGAACCAAAGCGTTTCAGGACCGGGCCGCCGCACCCCTAAACTGACCCCGTGACCGAGAACACTCAGCAGCAGACAGCAGCCACCACCGAATTGCCGACCACCTATGCGCCGGCCGAGGTAGAAGGGCCGCTGTACGAGCGCTGGGTAGACCGGGGGTACTTCACCGCCGACGCGAAGTCCGACAAGCCGCCGTACACCATCGTCATCCCGCCGCCGAACGTCACGGGCGCCCTCCACCTGGGCCACGCCTTCCAGGTGACGCTCATGGACGCCCTGACCCGCCGCAAGCGGATGCAGGGCTTCGAGACGCTCTGGCTGCCGGGCATGGACCACGCCGGCATCGCCACCCAGAACAAGGTCGAGCAGCAGCTCGCCGAGGAGGGCAAGTCCCGCCACGACCTGGGGCGCGAGGAGTTCGTCGAGCGCGTCTGGCAGTGGAAGGACGAGTACGGCGGCCGGATCCTCGGACAGTTGCGCCGCCTCGGTGCCGGTCTCGACTGGTCGCGCGAGCGCTTCACCATGGACGAGGGCCTGTCCCGGGCCGTCCAGAAGATCTTCAAGGACCTCTACGAAGACGGCTTGATCTACCGTGCCGAGCGCATCATCAACTGGTGCCCCCGCTGCCTGACGGCCATTTCCGACATCGAGGTCGAGTACCAGGACGACGCCGGCGAGCTCGTCTCCATCCGGTACGGCGAGGGCGAGGACTCCCTGGTCGTCGCGACGACCCGTGCCGAGACGATGCTCGGCGACACCGCCGTCGCCGTCCACCCGGACGACGAGCGGTACAAGCACCTGGTCGGCAAGGAGATCAAGCTCCCGCTGACGGACCGTAGGATCCCGGTCGTCGCCGACACGCACGTCGACCCGGAGTTCGGCACCGGCGCCGTCAAGGTGACCCCGGCGCACGACCCGAACGACTTCGAGATCGGCCGCCGCCACGACCTGCCGTCCCTGACGGTCATGGACGAACACGGCGTCATCACCGTCCACGGCCCCTTCCTCGGCCTGGACCGCTTCGAAGCCCGCTCGGCGATCGTCGGCGCGCTCAAGGAGCAGGGCCGGATCGTCGCCGAGAAGCGCCCCTACATGCACTCGGTGGGGCACTGCTCGCGCTGCAAGACGACCGTCGAGCCGCGCCTGTCGATGCAGTGGTGGGTCAAGGTCGGCCCGCTGGCACAGGCCGCCGGCGATGCCGTCCGCGACGGCTCCGTCGAGATCCATCCGAAGGAGCTCTCCAAGCGTTACTTCGACTGGGTCGACAACATGCACGACTGGTGCATCTCGCGCCAGCTGTGGTGGGGCCACCGCATCCCGATCTGGTACGGCCCGGAGGGCGAGGTCGTCTGCGTCGGCCCCGACGACGAGGCCCCCACGGGCGAGGGCTGGACCCAGGACCCCGATGTCCTCGACACCTGGTTCTCCTCGGGCCTGTGGCCGTTCTCCACGCTGGGCTGGCCGGAGCGGACCCCGGACCTGGCCAAGTTCTACTCGACCGACGTCCTGCTCACCGGCCACGACATCATCTTCTTCTGGGTGGCCCGGATGATGATGTTCGGCCTGTACGCGATGGACGGCGAGGTCCCGTTCAAGACGGTCGCCCTCACCGGCCTCGTCCGGGACGAGTTCGGCAAGAAGATGTCGAAGTCCAACCCGAACGCGGTCGACCCCTTGGACTGGATGGACGCGTACGGCTCCGACGCCGTCCGCTTCACCCTGGCCAAGGGCGCCAACCCGGGCGCTGACGTCCCGATCGGCGAGGACTGGGTCCAGGCGTCCCGGAACTTCGCCAACAAGATCTGGAACGCCACCCGCTTCGCGATGATGAACGGCGCCACGATCGAGGGCCCGCTGCCGGATGCCGCCGAGATGTCGGCGACCGACCGCTGGATCCTGTCCCGCCTCAACGAGACGGTCGCGCAGGTCGACGCGCTCTACGACGACTTCCAGTTCGCCAAGCTCAGCGAGGCGCTCTACCACTTCGCCTGGGACGAGGTCTTCGCCTGGTACGTGGAGCTCTCGAAGACCACGTTCTTCGCCGGTGGCGAGGGCGCCAAGGTCTCCGGCCGGGTCCTCGGCGAGGTCCTGGACGTCATGCTGCGCCTGCTGCACCCGATCGTCCCGTTCGTCACCGACACCCTCTGGACCACCCTCACCGGTGGTGAGTCCCTGGTGATCGCCGACTGGCCCGAGGACTCGGGCTTCCGCGACAAGGCCGCGGAGCAGGAGATCGAGCTGGTCCAGCAGGTCGTCACCGAGGTCCGCCGCTTCCGCAAGGAGCAGGGCCTGAACGACGGCCAGAAGGTTCCCGCCCGCCTGGAGCTGGCCGGCACCGCGCTCGCCCCGCACGAGGCCGCCATCCGCCAGCTGCTGCGCCTCCAGCCGGAGGGCGAGGGCTTCGCCGCCACCGCCTCCCTGCCGGTCGCCGGTGCCACCGTCGCGCTCGACCTCTCGGGCACGATCGACGTCGCCGCCGAGCGCAAGCGCCTCGCCAAGGACCTGGCCGCCGCCGAGAAGGAGAAGGCCCAGGCCGAGGGCAAGCTCGGCAACGAGGCCTTCCTGGCCAAGGCCCCGGACAACGTGGTCGACAAGATCCGCACCCGCCTCGCCAAGGCGGACGAGGACATCGCCCGCATCCAGGCCCAGCTGAAGAAGCTGCCGCAGGCCTGATCCGCACGAGGGAGGGGCCCGGAACCGGTCATCGGTTCCGGGCCCCCCTTCGTGCCCCGGGGCCGTACCCGCCGGACGAAGTGCCCGATCCCACACCAGAACGGGCGTCAGGTCCACGCCGCCGCCACGGAAGACCCGGGATGATGGAAGGCATGCTCCGCCTTCCTGCCGTCCCCGCGCTGCGCCGTTGCGCGGACCGGTGGGCGGTGTCGCCCCGTGCGCTGGACGTCGTCGCCGCACTCAGTGCCTTCGGCCTGATGGTCCTGGACGTTCCCGGGCTGGCCCGGGCCGACAACCCCCTGACCGGGGTCACCGCGACCCTCGTCCTGGCGGCCGGTGCGGCCACCCTCGTGCTGCGGCGCCGACTGCCCTGGGTGCCGTACGCGGTGGCGCTCGGCCTGATGGGGTGGCTGCACGAACTGACCATGATCCAGTTCGCGCTGTACTCGATCGGTCGCTTCCGGGGCCGGCGCGCCGCGGTCGCCGCGACCCTCCTGTACATCGGCCTGGCGTACCTCCTGTTCCTGACGCCCGGCTGGACCGCCCGGCACGGCGACGCCCTCAGCGACTTCCTCAGCCTGGTGGTCCCGATCGGCGTCCTCGCGGCGGGCGTGGGCATCGCCGCGTACCGCCAGGACCTGGTCCGCGCCCTTGAGGCCGAGCGCCGCGAGGCCGCCGCCCGGCAGGCCGTGCAGGAGGAGAGGATCTCCGTCGGCCGGGACGTCCACGACCTGGTCGGCCGTGAGCTCACCGTCCTCGCGGTGCGGGCCGAGGTGCTCGCGGTGCGGGCCCGGGGAGAGGCCCACCAGAAGGACTTCGAGGAGCTCGCGGACACCGCCCGGCGCGCCCACCTCATGCTCAACGAAACGGTCGTCCGCCGCGCCGACCGGGACACCGCGACCCCAGGCCTCGAAGGGCTCGCCGCGCTCGCCGGAGAGAGCGAGCGGATGGGCAACCCCGTCGAACTGGCCGTGGTCGACGGGGCCGAGGCGCTGTCCCCGATCCGGCAGGCGGCAGTCCACCGGGTCGTCCGGGAGTGCCTCACGAACGTCGCCAAGCACGCGCCCGGCCTTCCGGCCACGGTCGAGATCACGATGGACGGCCCCGACCTCCGGATCGAGGTGCGCAACCCCCTGCCGAAGACCCCGCCGGAGCCTCCTCCCGTCTCGACCGGCACCGGCCTGCTCTCCATGGAGGAGCGGGTCACCAGCATGGGCGGCACGCTGAGGGCCCGCCGGGAGGACGGCTTCTACCGGGTGACGGCGCTGCTCCCGACGAGCCTGCGGCAGTGACGCGCACCGGACGGCCGTGGCCCACCCGGCACGCCGTCCCGTGTCCATGATCGTCGGTTATGCCCGGTCGACGCGGCGGTGGACGCACCGGGCGTTCCGAAAGGGGTGGGTCCACGGCCCCGTCGGCCGCCCTCCGTAGACTGGGCGCGTGAGTGAGCCGAGCGATCAGCGTGACGACCAGTTCGACGACCAGTTCGACGCCATCGTCGACGCAGCAGTGACACCCGCCGCCGACGCGGTGGGCGACCGAGACCCCGACCTGGCGGTGATCGAGGCCGGCAGCCGTACCCTGCGCGCCCAGGCGGGGCCTCCCCAGGGGGACCCCGTGCCCAGCCGCCCCGAGGACCCCGAGCTGGACGAGGCGCTGCGCGAGGTCGAGACCGAGCTGTCCACCCGTTGGGGCGAGACCAAGCTGGAGCCCTCGGTCACCCGGATCGCCGCCCTCATGGACGTCCTCGGCGAGCCGCAGCGCGCGTACCCCTCGATCCACATCACCGGCACCAACGGCAAGACGTCGACGGCCCGCATGATCGAGGCCCTGCTCGGCGCCTTCGAACTGCGCACCGGGCGCTACACCTCGCCACACGTGCAGACCATCACCGAGCGGATCAGTCTGGACGGCGCCCCGATCTCCGCCGAGCGGTTCATCGAGACGTACCGGGACGTCAAGCCGTACGTGGAGATGGTCGATGCCCGCGAGGAGTACCGGCTCTCCTTCTTCGAGGTCCTGACCGGCATGGCGTACGCGGCCTTCGCGGACGCCCCGGTGGACGTGGCGGTCGTCGAGGTCGGCATGGGCGGCACGTGGGACGCGACGAACGTCATCGACGGATCCGTCGCCGTCGTCACCCCCATCGACCTCGACCACACCGACCGGCTCGGCGGGACGACCGCCGAGATCGCCGGCGAGAAGTCCGGGATCATCAAGCAGGGCGCGACCGTCATCCTGGCCCAGCAGCCGGTCGACGCGGCCCAGGTCCTGCTGAAGAAGGCCGTCGAGGCGGACGCGACCGTGGCCCGCGAGGGCATGGAGTTCGGCGTCGCCTCCCGTGAGGTCGCGGTCGGCGGCCAGCTCCTCACCCTGCGCGGCCTCGGCGGCGAGTACGACAACGTCTTCCTTCCGCTGCACGGCGCTTACCAGGCGCACAACGCGGCGGTGGCGCTCGCGGCGGTCGAGGCGTTCTTCGGGATCGGCGCGGAGCACGCCAGGACCCTGGACGTGGACACCGTCCGGCAGGCCTTCGCCCGGGTGGCCTCGCCCGGCCGCCTGGAGATCGTCCGCTCCTCGCCGACCGTCATCCTGGACGCCGCGCACAATCCGCACGGCGCCCGGGCCACGGCGGAGGGCATCAGTGAGGCCTTCGGCTTCTCCCGGCTCATCGGCGTGCTCTCCACCAGCGCCGACAAGGACGCCAAGGGCGTTCTGGAGGCCTTCGAGCCGCTGCTCGCCGAGGTCGTGATCACGACCAACTCCAACCCGCGGGCCACCGACGTGGACGCGCTCGCCGCGATCGCGGTCGAGGTCTTCGGAGAGGACCGGGTCGTCGTCGAGCCGCGGCTGCCCGATGCCATCGAAGCGGCGATCACCCTCGCGGAGGAAGAGGCCGAGTACGGCGGCGCGGGCGTCCTGGTGACCGGTTCGATCTTCACGGTCGGCGATGCCCGGCTGCTGCTGCGAAGGGGCTGAACCCGATGCGTACGCTCTGTTCCTCCACGCTCATCGGCGAGTTCTTCGTGATCGGCTTCGCCGGGCTCGTCGCCATGAAGGACGACTCCCTCGCGATGTCCACCGTGTGGTGGGTGTGCGGGACCGCGATGGTCCTCTCGGTGCTGCTGTGCGGGATGATCACCCGGCCCGGTGGGGTGCAGCTCGGCTGGATGCTCCAGGTCGGGCTGGTCGCCAGCGGTTTCTTCGTGCCCGTGATGTTCGTCCTGGGGGCGGTCTTCGCCGTCCTGTGGTGGTGCTCGGTGCACTACGGCCGGAAGGTCGACGAGATCAAGGCGGGTTGGGCGGCGTCGCAGGCCGCCCAGGCCTCGGCAGGGCCTGACGCTGCGTAATCGTAGGACGTGCGGGCCCTGTAGCCTCTGAGGCCCGCACACTGCTTTTCCTAAGGAGTACCCCGTGAGCCAGCGATCGCTCGTCCTGCTCAAGCCGGACGCCGTCCGCCGTGGTCTGATCGGTGAGGTCATCGGCCGCATCGAGCGCAAGGCCGGCTGGACCATCACGGCCCTGGAACTGCGCACGCTGGACCAGGACACGCTGGAGCAGCACTACGGCGAGCACAAGGGCAAGCCCTTCTACGAGCCGCTGATGGGCTTCATGCAGTCCGGCCCGGTCGTCGCGCTCGTGGTCGAGGGCGAGCGGGTCATCGAGGGCCTGCGCACCCTTGCCGGTCCGACCGACCCCATCGCTGCCGCACCGGGCTCCATCCGCGGTGACTTCGGCACCATCGTCCGCGAGAACCTGATCCACGCCTCGGACTCCGAGGAGTCCGCAGCGCGCGAGCTGAAGATCTTCTTCCCGGGCCTCGCCTGATCTGACTCCGAGTCAGCCGAACGGCAGCAGCCTGTGGGGCGACCGAAGGAATTCGGCCGCCCCCAGGCATATGAACGCCAATCCCGGGAACGGATCGCCGCGTCCTTCCGTCACCTCTACTACGGAGGCGGGCCACCTCGCACAGGGGTGGACCAGCGCGCGCCATCCGTGCGGGCGGCACTACGATGGAAAACTCCACGCCGCACCACTCTCAGCCATGGGAAATCAAGGGGAACTCAATGTCGTTCATCGGCCGTGACATGGCTGTCGACCTCGGGACCGCCAACACGCTGGTGTACGTCAGGGGTCGAGGCATCGTCCTGAACGAGCCGTCCGTCGTCGCCATCAACACCAACACCGGGGGAATCCTCGCGGTCGGTGCGGAGGCGAAGAAGATGATCGGCCGGACCCCCGGCAACATCGTCGCCGTGCGCCCGCTCAAGGACGGTGTGATCGCCGACTTCGAGATCACCGAGCGGATGCTCCGCTACTTCATCCTCAAGATCCACAAGCGCCGCTACCTGGCCCGCCCCCGCGTCGTCGTCTGCGTTCCCTCCGGCATCACCGGAGTGGAGCGCCGCGCCGTCATCGAGGCGTCGACCCAGGCCGGTGCCCGTCAGGTCCACATCATCGAGGAGCCCATGGCGGCGGCCATCGGCTCGGGCCTCCCCGTCCACGAGGCCACCGGCAACATGGTCGTCGACATCGGTGGCGGCACCACCGAAGTCGCCGTCATCTCCCTCGGCGGAATCGTCACGGCACAGTCCATCCGGGTCGCGGGCGACGAGCTGGACAACGCCATCATCCAGCACATCAAGAAGGAGTACTCGCTCCTCCTCGGTGAGCGCACCGCCGAGCAGATCAAGATCACCATCGGCTCCGCCTACGACCTCGACAAGGACGAGCACACCGAGATCCGCGGTCGCGACCTCGTCTCCGGGCTTCCCAAGACCGTGGTCATCTCCGCCGCCGAGGTCCGCAAGGCCATCGAGGAGCCGGTCAACGCGATCGTCGACGCCGTGAAGACCACCCTCGACAAGTGCCCGCCGGAGCTCTCCGGTGACGTCATGGACCGTGGCATCGTTCTCACGGGTGGCGGTGCCCTGCTGCGCGGCCTCGACGAGCGACTCCGCCGCGAGACCGGCATGCCGATCCACATCGCCGAAGACCCGCTGGACTCCGTCGCGCTCGGTTCCGGCAAGTGCGTGGAGGAGTTCGAGGCGCTCCAGCAGGTCCTCGACGCACAGCCCCGCCGCTAGTACCGCAGCACCCGACGTAGTACAACCGAACAACCGGACCACGAGGAAAGGCACGGCCGCCGCACGTGAGGGACACACGAGAGAGCCGGCTGCTCCTGGTGCTGCTGATCGCCATCGCGTTCGCATTGATCACGGTGGACATCCGCGGCGGCCAGGAGTCGCCCGTCGACGGTGCCCGACAGGCCGCAGCGGCGGTCTTCGGTCCCGTCGAGAACGGCGTGGCGGCCGCCGTCGACCCGGTCGCCCACGCCATAGGCGCGGTACGGGACTCCGGCGAGCGGCACACCCGGATCGCCGCCCTGGAGAAGGAGAACGCCGAGCTCAAGGCGAAGCTCGGCAGCGACGACCGCAACCGCAACCGGCTGCGGGAGCTCGACTCCATGCTGAAGACCGCCGGTGCCGGCCAGTACGGCATCAAGGGTGCCCAGGTCATCGCCATAGGGGCGGCCCAGGGCTTCTCCTGGACCGTCACCATCGACATCGGCAGCCGCGACGGCATCACCCGGGACATGACCGTGCTCAACGGCGCCGGGCTCGTCGGCCGCGTCACCACCGTCGGCCCCACCACCTCCACGGTGCTCCTCGCCAACGATCCCGACTTCACCGTCGGCACCCGCATGGAGAAGAGCGACGAACTCGGCTTCGCCACCGGCCGGGGCGACAGCCCCCTCCTGGTCCAACTCCTCAACGGCAAGGCCAAGGTCGAACCCGGCGACCGGCTCGTCACCTTCGGTTCGCGCGCCGACAAGCCCTTCGTCCCCGGCGTCCCGGTCGGCGAGGTCGTCCGCGTCGACCCGGCGGGTGGCGGCCTGACCCGCAACATCTACGTCCGCCCGTACGTCGGCTTCACCAAGCTCGACATCGTCGGCGTCGTGGTCCAGGCCCCGCGCTCGGACCCCCGGGACACGGTCCTCCCGCAGAAGCCCAAGCCCGCGCCGACCGTCACCGTCACGGTCACGCCGACGCCCCCGGACGGGCAGCGGACGAACCAGCAGGACCGGGCCCAGAACCAGAACGACGCCCAGAGCGACCAGCAGGCGCGGCAGGACCAGGGGGACGCAACACCGTGAAGTTCAACCGCATCCTCCTCTCCGCCACCCTGATCGTCGTCGCCCTGGTCGTCCAGGTCTCCGTCCTGGCCCGCCTCCAGCTCCCCGGAGCCGTCCCCGACCTCGTCCTCCTCACCGTCGTCGGCCTCGCCCTCGTCTACGGACACGTCAGCGGTGCCCTCATCGGCTTCACCGCCGGTCTCCTCGCCGACCTCGCCCCGCCCGCCGACCACGCCGCCGGCCGCTACGCCCTGGTGCTCTGCCTCGTCGGCTACCTCGTCGGCCTCGCCAGGCCGGACAACGGCCGGCTGACCTCCGCGACCGGTCCGATGGCCGTCGTCGTCGCCGCAGCCGTCGGCTCCACCCTGCTCTACGCGGGCGTCGGAGCCCTCGTCGGAGACACCGCCGCCCGCCATGTCGGCCTCGGCTTCCTGCTGTTCACCGCGGCCCTGTACGACCTGCTCCTCGCGCCCTTCACCGTGCCGCTGATCATGGCCCTCGCGCGCCGTGCCGAGAACGATCCGCTCACCGACTCCGGCGGGGGCAACAGCGCGGACGTCGCCTCCGGTTGGCTCTCCTCCGGCACCGGTCTCAGGATCGGCGCCCAGCGCGGCGGGCTGCGCGTGAAGGCCGCACGGAACCGCGCCTCACGGGCCGGACGCATCAAGGGAGTCAAGCGACTGTGACCGAGGGGGCAACGGCAGCATGAGCAACATTCCCGAGACCGGGCGGACCCCCCGGGTCCAGATCCGGCTCGTCGTCATCCAGATCCTCGTCTTCTCGCTGCTCTTCACCCTGGGCGGCCGGCTCTGGTACCTCCAGATCCGCAACGGCAAGGAATACACCGACGAGGCGAAGAACAACCACGTCCAGCAGGTCGTCCAGCCCGCCGTCCGCGGCTCCATCCTCGACGCCCGCGGGGTTCCGCTCGCCGACAACGAGACCCGCCTCGTCGTCTCCGCCTCCCGCACCGAGCTCATGAAGATGGAGGACGACGGGAAGGCCGTCCTCACCCGGCTCGCCGGCGTCCTCGACATGAAGCCCCAGGACGTCATCAACAAGATCCGGCTCTGCGACTCCAAGACGCCCAAGCCCTGCTGGAACGGCTCCCCGTACCAGCCGATCCCGGTCACCGACGAGGCCACCACCCAGCAGGCCCTCCAGATCCGCGAGCGCGCCGAGGACTTCCCCGGCATCACCGCGGAGCCCACCGCCGTCCGCCGCTACCCGGCCCCCGGCGAAGCCCGTACCTCCCAGGTCCTCGGCTACCTCTCGCCCGTCACCGACGCCGAGATCGAGAAGGCCAAGGACACCGATTCGCCGTTCCTCCGTTCCGACCAGGTCGGCCGGTCGGGCCTGGAGCGCACCTACGACAAGGAACTGCGCGGCAAGGCCGGAGTCACCCGCTACGAGGTCGACAACCTCGGCCGGGTCATCGGCCAGGCCAAGAGCGACCCCGCCGTCCCCGGCGCCAACGTCATCACCTCGATCGACGCCCGCGTGCAGGCGGTCGCCGAGTGGGAGCTCCACAACGCGATGGTCGAGGCCCGCAAGGTCCACGACCGGAACACCAACGAGAACTACAAGGCCGACGCCGGCGCCGTCGTCGTCATGGAGGCGAAGACCGGCCGCATCGTGGCCATGGCCTCGCAGCCCGACTACGACCCCAACGCCTGGGTCGGCGGCATCTCCGCCAAGGACTACGCGGCCCTCACCGGCAAGAACTCCAACTTCCCGCTGCTCAACCGGGCCATCCAGGGCCAGGCGGCCCCCGGCTCGATCTTCAAGGTCGTCTCGTCCACCGCGGCCGTCAGTGCCGGGTACGACTTCAACGGCCGCTACCCCTGCCCGTCCTCGTACTCCATCGGCGGCCAGGTCTTCAAGAACTTCGAGTCCCAGGGCCACGGCAACATCACCCTCGGCCAGGCCCTCGAAGTCTCCTGCGACACCGTCTACTACGCGCTCTCCCACCAGCAGTGGCTCAAAGACGGCGGGATGAAGCCGAAGAAGGACGCCAAGGACTGGTTCTACACGACGGCCCATCAGTTCGGCCTCGGCACCGAGACCGGCATCGACCTCCCCAACGAAGTCACCGGCCGGGTCCCGGACCGCCAGTGGAAGCAGAAGTTCTGGGAGGCCAACAAGGACTACTGGTGCAAGATCGGCAAGCGCGGCGGAACCTACGTCGAGCAGCTCTCGTACGAGAACTGCCTCGAAGGCAACCTGATGCGCGCCGGTGACTCCGTCAACTACTCCATCGGCCAGGGCGACACCCTCGTCACCCCCATCCAGATGGCCACCATCTACGCCGCCATCTCCAACGGCGGCACCCTGTGGAACCCGACCGTCGGCAAGGCGGTCGTCAGCCCCGACGGCAAGACGGTCACCGAGATCGAGCCCGAGTCCCACGGCAGGCTGCCGATGACCGCCAAGACGCGCGACTTGATAGACGAAGCCCTCGCCGGCGTCGCCACCCGCGGCACCGCCGCCTGGCGCTTCGCCCAGGTCGGTTGGCCACAGGACAAGATCCCGATGCACGCCAAGACCGGCACCGCCGAGGTCTACGGCAAGCAGACGACCTCCTGGTTCGCCACGTACACCGAGGACTACGCGATCGTCATGACGATCTCCCAGGGCGGTACCGGCTCCGGAGCCTCCGGCCCCGCGGTGCGCAACATCTACGACGCGCTCTACGGCCTCGACGACGCCGGCAACCAGGACCTCAAGCGGGCCCTGCTGCCGCAGCCGCAGAAGGCCCTGCCGAAGATCGAGGCGGACGGCTCCATCGACGCCCCCAAGATCAAGCCGTACGACCCCGACGCGCAGAAGGTCGACCCGAACGCGCCCTCGCGGGTCCAGGACGCCACCACCCCGGCCAGGAAGCCGGACGACGACCAGGCACTCGCGGGCCCGCCCGCCAGCCGGCTCTAGGGACTGAGGCCCATGACCGCACCCCACGGCTTCTCCGTCTCCCGGTACGCACCCGAACGCGGCACGCTCGCCAAGCTGGCCGCCCGCGACTCGGTGCTCCGCCGGCTCGACTGGCCGATCCTGCTCTCGGCGCTCGCCCTCTCCGGGATCGGCTCCCTGCTCGTCTGGTCCGCCACCCGGGGCCGCACCCAACTCAACAACGGCGACCCCTACTACTTCCTCTTCCGGCACCTCCTCAACACCGGCATCGGCTTCGCCCTGATGGTCGGCACGATCTGGCTCGGCCACCGCACCCTGCGCGGCGCCGTGCCGATCCTCTACGGCCTCTCCATCGTGCTGATCCTCGCGGTCCTCACCCCGCTCGGCGCCACCATCAACGGCGCCCACGCGTGGATCGTCGTCGGCGGCGGCTTCTCCCTCCAGCCCAGCGAGTTCGTGAAGATCACGATCATCCTCGGCATGGCGATGCTGCTGGCCGCCAAGGTCGACGCGGGAGACCAACTCCACCCCGACCACGGCACCGTCGCCAAGGCCCTGGCCCTGGCCGCCCTCCCCATGGGCATCGTCATGCTGATGCCCGACCTCGGCTCGGTCATGGTCATGGCGGTCATCGTGCTCGGCGTGCTCCTGGCCTCCGGCGCCTCCAACCGCTGGGTCCTCGGCCTGATCGGCGCGGGTGTCCTCGGCGCCGTCCTCGTCACCGCGCTCGGCATGCTCGACGAGTACCAGATCAACCGCTTCGCGGCCTTCGCCAACCCCGATCTCGACCCGGCCGGCGTCGGCTACAACACCAACCAGGCCCGCATCGCCATCGGCTCCGGGGGCCTCCTCGGCGCCGGACTCTTCAAGGGCTCGCAGACCACCGGGCAGTTCGTGCCCGAACAGCAGACCGACTTCGTCTTCACCGTCGCGGGCGAGGAGCTCGGCTTCGTCGGCGCCGGCCTGATCCTCGTCCTCCTCGGCATCGTCCTCTGGCGCGCCTGCCGGATCGCCCGCGAGACCACCGAGCTCTACGGCACGATCGTCGCGGCCGGAATCATCGCCTGGTTCGCCTTCCAGTCCTTCGAGAACATCGGGATGACCCTCGGCATCATGCCGGTCGCGGGCCTACCGCTGCCGTTCGTCTCCTACGGCGGCTCGTCCATGTTCGCGGTGTGGGTGGCGATCGGACTCCTCCAGTCGATCCGGGTCCAGCGGCCCATAACGGCCTGAGGGCCACTAGATTCGAGGCATGGCGGAGACCAAGCGCGAGATCGAGCGGAAGTACGAAGCCACCGGGGACACGGAACTGCCCGACCTCACCCGGGTGACCGGGGTCCTTGCCGTCCTCGACCGGGGCGTCGACGTCCTCGACGCGGTCTACCACGACACCCCGGACCTCCGACTGGCCGCCGCCTCGCTCACGCTCCGCCGCCGCACCGGCGGCCGGGACGCCGGCTGGCACCTCAAGTTCCCCGTGGCCTCCGGCATCCGCGACGAGGTCAGGGCCCCGCTCAGCGACGCCCTCCCGGGCGAGCTGGCGGGGCTCCTGAGGTCCAGGGTCCGCCACGCCGACGTCGTGCCCGTGGTACGGCTCCGCTCCCGGCGCGCCGTCCACCACCTGACGGCACCGGACGGCACCCTCCTCGCGGAGCTCTCCGTGGACACGGTCCACGCGGAACGCCTCCCGGGCGGGGAAGAGGCGAACTGGACCGAGGTCGAGGTCGAGCTCGCCGACGGCACCGACGACGAGACGATCCTCGACGCGATCGAGAAGCGCCTCAAGAAGGCGGGCATCCGCCGCTCGGCCTCCCCGTCGAAACTGGCCAGGGCCCTGGAAGAGACGGGCGGCGCCGCCACGGCCCCGGACGGGGCTCCGGCCGGACCGGATGAGCTGCCGGGCCCCGGCACCGCCGGGGCCGCCGTGCTCGCGTACGCACGGGAACAGGTCGAGGCGATCGTCGCGCTCGACCCCGCAGTCCGACGCGACCTGCCCGACGCCGTGCACCAGATGAGGGTCGCCTGCCGCCGTCTGCGCAGCGCCCTCAGGACGTACCGGAAGGTGCTCGACCGGACGGCCACCGACCCCGTCGGCGCCGAGCTGAAGTGGCTGGCCGGCGAACTGGGCGCCGCCCGCGACCAGGAGGTCCTGGTCGAGCGGCTGCGCCACGGGATCGACGCGCTGCCCCGCACCCTGCGGCTCGGCCCCGTCCGGCGCCGCCTGCGGATCTGGGGCACCGCCCAGGAACGCGACTCCCGGAGCCGCGCCCTCGCCGCCCTCGACTCCGAGCGGCACCTCGCCCTCCTCGACCGCCTCGACGCGCTGCTGACCGATCCGCCCCTGCGTCCCGCGGCCCGCGGGGACGCGACGAAGGTCCTCCCCCAGGCCGTGCTGCGCGATGACCGCCGCGTCGCCCGCCGGATCGAGCACGCCCTGTCCCTCGCCCCGGGCCGCGCCCGGGACCTCGCCCTCCACGACGCCCGCAAGGCCGCCAAGCGCGCCCGCTACGCCGCCGAGGTCGCCGTTCCGGTCCTCGGGAAACCCGCGAAGAAGCTCGCCTCCCGCTTGAAGGAGACCCAGTCGCTGCTCGGTGAGCACCAGGATGCCGTCGTCGCCCGCGAGACGCTGCGCACCCTTGCCGCGCAGGCTCACGGAGCTGGCGAATCCGCTTTCACCTGGGGACTTCTCTACGGGCGGGAGGAAGCCGCGGCCGCCGCCCGGGAGCGGGAACTCCCCGGGGTCTGGGCACGGGCCTCGGCCCCCGAACTCCGGGCGGCACTGACCCGCTGAGCACCGGGGTACGCTTGAGAGTCGCCCCCTGCCAGCTCACGAAGGTTCGAGATGTCTGCTGCCGAGTCTGTCTTCCCGCAGCTCGAAGCTCTGCTCCCGCACGTGCAGAAGCCGATTCAGTACGTCGGTGGAGAGCTGAACTCCACGGTCAAGCCGTGGGAGTCCGCCGACGTCCGCTGGGCGCTGATGTACCCGGACGCGTACGAGGTCGGTCTGCCCAACCAGGGCGTCATGATCCTCTACGAGGTGCTGAACGAGCGCGAGGGCGTCCTCGCCGAGCGCACCTACAGCGTGTGGCCGGACCTCGAAGAGCTGATGCGCGAGCACGACGTGCCGCAGTTCACGGTGGACAGCCACCGACCCGTCGGCGCCTTCGACGTCTTCGGCCTGAGCTTCTCCACGGAGCTGGGCTACACCAACATGCTCACGGCCCTCGACCTGGCGGGCATCCCGCTGGAGTCGAAGGACCGGACCGTCGACCACCCGATCGTGCTCGCCGGCGGCCACGCCGCGTTCAACCCCGAGCCGATCGCGGACTTCATCGACGCGGCCATCATCGGCGACGGCGAGCAGGCCGTCCTCGACATGACCGAGATCATCCGCCAGTGGAAGGCCGAGGGTCGCCCCGGCGGGCGAGAGGAGGTCCTCCTCCGTCTGGCGAAGACCGGCAGCGTCTACGTCCCGCGCTTCTACGACGTCGAGTACCTGCCGGACGGCCGCATCAGCCGTGTCGTGCCCAACCGGTCCGGCGTGCCGTGGCGCGTGTCCAAGCACACCGTCATGGACCTGGACGAGTGGCCGTACCCCAAGCAGCCCCTCGTCCCGCTCGCGGAGACCGTCCACGAGCGGATGTCCGTCGAGATCTTCCGCGGGTGCACCCGCGGCTGCCGCTTCTGCCAGGCCGGCATGATCACGCGCCCCGTGCGGGAGCGAAGCATCACCGGCATCGGCGAGATGGTGGACCGCGGTCTGAAGGCGACCGGCTTCGAGGAGGTCGGCCTGCTCTCGCTGTCCTCCGCGGACCACACCGAGATCGCCGACATCGCGAAGGGGCTGGCCGACCGGTACGAGGAGGACAAGATCGGCCTGTCCCTCCCGTCCACCCGGGTCGACGCCTTCAACGTCGACCTGGCCAACGAGCTGACCCGGAACGGTCGCCGCTCCGGCCTCACCTTCGCCCCCGAGGGCGGCTCCGAGCGGATGCGCAAGGTCATCAACAAGATGGTCTCGGAGGAGGACCTCATCCGGACCGTCTCCACCGCGTACGGCAACGGCTGGCGCCAGGTGAAGCTGTACTTCATGTGCGGCCTGCCGACGGAGACCGACGAGGACGTCCTCCAGATCGCCGACATGGCGATGAACGTGATCGCCGAGGGGCGCAAGGTCTCCGGCCAGAACGACATCCGCTGCACCGTCTCCATCGGCGGCTTCGTCCCCAAGCCGCACACCCCCTTCCAGTGGGCCCCGCAGCTGTCGGCCGAGGAGACGGACGAGCGCCTGCGCAAGCTCCGCGACAAGATCCGCGGCGACAAGAAGTACGGCCGCTCGATCGGCTTCCGCTACCACGACGGCAAGCCCGGCATCGTCGAGGGCCTGCTCTCCCGCGGAGACCGTCGCCTCGGCGCGGTCATCCGCGCGGTGTACGAGGACGGCGGCCGTTTCGACGGCTGGCGCGAGCACTTCTCGTACGACCGCTGGATGGAGTGCGCCGAGAAGACGCTTCCCGAGGTCGGCGTGGACGTCGCCTGGTACACCACCCGCGAGCGCACCTACGAAGAGGTCCTCCCCTGGGATCACCTGGACTCCGGTCTCGACAAGGACTGGCTCTGGGAGGACTGGCAGGACGCCCTCGACGAGACCGAGGTCGACGACTGCCGGTGGACGCCGTGCTTCGACTGCGGCGTGTGCCCGGCGATGCAGACCGAGATCCAGGTCGGCCCGACCGGCAAGAAGCTGCTGCCGCTGACGGTCGTCAAGTAGTCAACGGCCGGACGACGGCCCGGCCGGGGGCTCACCCCCGGCCGGGC
>NZ_JBHYMF010000148.1:0-17474 GCF_042742855.1 Streptomyces sp. NPDC058877
ACCACCCGCGCAATCCGCGACCAGCCCGAACGAGCCCTCCCCCTCCTGGGCATCACCAACAACCCGGACACCCAGGGAACTTGATCAAGCCCTGGATGGCGAGTGGGCGGGACACGAGTTCAACGAGGACTCGGTCACGGTCAAGATGGTGATCGCCTCGTTCGAGGCCGTCCAGGATCGGGCCATCCCGCACGAGGAGTTTACGATCTAGCCTTACCGTCCCACCCTCACCGGACTCAAGCACGGCGCCTCCACGCCGTCTTACCGCCTCGGCAAGCTCACGGTGTCCACAGAGGGGAGACCCGCTGCGGCGTCGAGGAGTCGGCCAGCAGCGATGCGACACCGTGGGGAACACCGAGCTTCCCCAGAGCCCAGTCGAGCGCATTAGCTTCGGCGTCGCACATTCGGGCGATCAGGCTGGTCTGTTCAGGCAGAAGGATTCGTCGGGGGATCACGATCGTTTCCCGGATCCGGTCGAGGGGCAGTCCCCGCCGGAAGCCCTGTGCGGCGGGGCGGAGCGCGTCCTCGTTCGGCGGAAGCGGCAGGCGTCGGCGGGCCGCGTTCGAGACGACGATCCCGGCGACGTGGACGTACTCCGCTAGGAGCGGCCCCAACAGGTCCGCGAGCGCATCGGCCTTGGCGGCGAGCGACATCTCGGCGAAGGGCGTCGGGAAGTGGAAGAGACCGCTGTGGTCCTCCACCCAAATCCAGGCGGTGCCTGCCCCCGCCGTTTTGGCGCACTTGCCGTGCACCTTGCTTAGGAGCCGCCTGCCCTGGTCGCTCTCCACGGTGTCCCCGGTCAGGGTGGTGCCCTGGGGAGCCGTGCCGGGGTGGACGGTCAGCCGCCTCCCGGCGCTGCTGAGGACATCGACCGCGGTCTCCAAGGCCGCGCACTGTTGGGCGGCCTCCTCGGTCCGCTTCTTCCAGGTTTCGAAGTCGCCGCCGCTGAGGAGTTCGGGAAGGTCACCTTCCCAGTAGATGTCACGGCCCCTGTCCAGGGCGAAGAGGTGAGTCCGGACGTTCTCGCGGAACCTTTCGTAGTCCTGGAACTTCTGATCTTCGGCGAAGGTGACGACCTCGATGAAGACGGGGCCGATACGAACATCGCCGGGGCCGCCACTGGCCTTTGCCGGCTCCAGCTCGACCCCGAGTCCGTGGGCCGCCCCCATGAGCGCGAGCCGGGCCTGTGTCTGGGAATGCAGGAACCGGGACAGGGTGACGTCGCAGCGTGCATCCCGCTTGACCGAGGCAATGCCCGGCACCGCGGCTTCCTCCAGATAGGCGTATGCGGCCCACCACCGCACTGCTTCCACCCATGCTCCCGGGGCGGCTCCGTTCATGAACTGGAGCACCGGGGCGTGTCGGCCGAGACCGACGAAGGTGTCGCTGGCCCGCCCCGGGGCGGGGGAGGGGATCACGGCCTTGGGCAGCCAGCGGCTGTTGAAGAACGCGGTGAGTCCGGCCACGGCGCGTGCGGTCACCTGATGACCTGCGGGGGAGAGGTAGCCGGCACCCTCCGGGCAACCGAACCACGCCTCCCAGTCGATCGGCCGGCGGCCCTGGTCGATCGCCCGCCATATCTCTTCGTCACGAGGATGCATGCCCGTGATCATGGCGCATCCGCAGGCGAGGATGTGGGGATTTTCCCGAACGTTCGGCGCTTCCTCCCGGCTGGCCCTGGACCAGTCCCTCGTCCGGTCCGCATTACAGCAAAAGCGGACAGCGACTGCGGATCGCGACCGGTGCCCCCCGCATGCTCATTTGCGGGGAATTCTTATCGCGCCCAAAGTGGCCGACTTCCCGGCGGGGTGGTAGCGGGCATTCGCTTACGGCAGACGAGGATTGACGGCAAGAGACTGGAACCTAGGGCGGGAGCATGTCAACGTACAACATGCCGAAAACGCCAAGGCGGACGTGGAGGTGCTCGGCAGGAATGGAGGGGGAGATTGCAATCCCAGGCTTGTGCGATTGGCAGCCTGGAGTGGTTCCTGTGTAGGAGTTCCGCGTGTCTGGGGTCGCGACCGCGCCGTTCTCGTGCATATTTCGGAGCACCCGGGCCACGAGGAGGCACGTGGCCCGGGCTGTGAATGTTCCCGAGCGCCGCGTAGCGCGAAATCTGGATCGCCTAGTAGCTGACGGTTTGCTGGTGCTCGTTGCAGACGGTGCCTCACCGGCCCTGAGCTCGTACCAGTTGCCTTACTGACGCTGAGGTTGAAAGGGTGGGGTGACAGGGCTACGGAGGTTCCAGCCTGAGTCCGGTCTCGGCGATGAAGCCGTCGAGGATCTCGGGTCTCCGTTGGATGCCGCGCAGGCGCTTCTTCACGAGCGGGGTGAGGTCGTCGATCGTGCGGGGTGTGAGGTTGGCCAGGGACTTCTTCAGGCGGGCCCAGACACCCTCGACCGGGTTCAGGTCGGGTGCGTACGGAGGCAGCTTGACGATGGTGAGCCAGTCGCTGTTGCGGTCGCAGAACTCCCGCAGGGCCTTGGCGTGATGGGTGCTGGCGTTGTCCCACACCACGATCAGCGGGGCACCGCCGAGCTGCCGACGGGCGGAGGTCAGCAGGTCTGAGAACTCGCGGGCCCGGAAGCCCTTCTTCTCACCGGTACGGCCCCGGTACGTCTGGGTCCGGTAGATCAGCCTGGTCTCGCGGCCCGGCCTGACGCAGATCATCCCGGCCATCAGGACCCGGCCCGATCCCTTGCCCGTCACCCTGACCAGCGGCGTCCTGCCCCGCCGCGACCATGTCCGCCCTTTGCCGGGCTTCAAGTCCTGGCCGGCCTCGTCCTCGAAAACTATCCACGCGCCCAGGAGCTGGGCCGTCCTCTTACCCGTGACCACTGCTCCGTCCGCCACCGCTCTACGGCCTGCTCGTCGCGTTCGACGGCCCGGTGGGCGGGGACCTGTGGTGACCAGCCCAGCCGGTGCAGCAGATACGACACCCCGCGCGGGGTGTACCGGCAGCCGAACAGGCGATGGATCAGTTCCGCGATCCTGGCCAGGGTCCACCGCTGGTCCTCGCACCAGCCGTGCGCGGCCGGGCCGGCCTCCAACTCGGCCTGCAACCGCACGGTCTGGTCATCGCTGAGCCGACACGGAAAGCCGCCAGGCCCCTTGGAAGACAGGGCCGACTTGCCGCCGTCCCGCCAGGTTGCATGCCAGGCGTACGCCGACTTCCGCGACACCCGTAACCTGCGGGCCACCTCCAGCGGCCGCAGCCCCTGCCCGAACATCTCCGCGGCCTCGAAGCGCACCACTTCACGCTTCGCCCGCCCCGCGGCGGTCAGACCGCCGCCATCCGCGTACCTCATGACGAGGATGTAGCACCGCCAACGCCAGCTGTCACCCCACCCTTTCAACCTCAGCGGCAACCATCCGAGGTACTGCGAGCTCATCGGCGGGGCGCGCGGAACATAGCCGACGATCGCCGGTTAGCCAAACCGGCGATTGTCAGGATCATTCAGGTGTTCGCATTCGACTGTGCTTGGCGGTGGAGTCGTCGTGGACGCGGGCTGTCTGAGCCCGTTCTCTTCTGTCCCTCACAGGAAGCGCTCTATGCCTGCACGATCGCTGCTTGCTCCCTCAGCTTTGCCCGACCCCGCTATCGCTGTACGCGCTGGCTTTCTCAACGTAAAGGACGCCGCTGCGTACCTCGGCATATCACCGCACACGCTTTATGTATGGCGGCACCGACGGCAGGGGCCGCCAAGCTTCCGCATGGGCCCTCGGGGTCGGGTCATGTATCGGCGGACAGCTCTCGACGCCTGGATCCATGAGCAGGAACGCGCAGACTCTCGCTCTAACCCTGCCTTGAACCCACTGAGCGCGGCTCCGCAGCAACGTCGGAACCCCGGCGCTTGACACAACGAACGTGGTCGGACGTTCGCATCCTCTTGAAAGGAGACCTTTTTGGCCGGCTATATCGAGGATCGTTGGCTCAAGAAGAAAAAGGATCCGGTCACCGGGAGAAGGGAGAAGACCGCTCGCTACGGTAAAGGCAAGCGGTACAAGGTCGCTGGCATACCTGGGGTGCGAGACCGATCTTTTGATGTGCTGGAGGATGCCAAGGCGTGGCTTCGCCGGGCGGCCACGGACGAGGAGCGAGGCGAGTTCGTAGACCCGCGCGACGGGTCCATCACGCTGGCCGACTACATCGCGACGCACTGGGCACCAGGGCGAGGCGGTGCTCCGAAAACCCAGGACAGTCAGGAGCGTAGGTGGCGTCTCCATATCGTCCCGCACCTGGGCCAGCTTCCGCTCAGGAGCATCGCCGCAACGGATCTGCGCGCGTTCATAACCAAGCTGGAGTCGACAGTCTCGTCAGTCGACTACCAGCGCGGCATCCTGTCCGAGCTTTCCTCCATCCTGGAAGCGGCCGTCGACGACAAGCGCCTCGCGCGCAACCCTATGCACGCGAAATCCGTGCGGTGGCCCAAGTCGCCACGGGAGCGGCGCGACGCGTGGCCGATGGACACGGCCCTGCGCGTCCGCGATGCCATCAGCGAGCGGAACAGGATCGCCGTCGTAGTCGGCCTGGGGTGCGGACTCCGCCAGGGAGAAGTCTTCGGGCTCAGTCCGGAGGACATCGACTACGGGCGCGGCCTGCTGCACGTTCGGCGCCAAGTACAGGCGATTCACGGAAGGCTGTACTTCGCCCTGCCGAAGGGGAAGAAGATCCGCACGGTGGATCTGCCCCCTTCGGTAGCCGAGGAACTCAAGCGTCACATTGAAGTGTTCCCGCCGGTAGAAGTGGAGTTGCCGTGGGGCAAGCCGGAGGGGGAGAGGAAGAAGTTCTCCCTGCTGCTCACCACGCGCTTCGGCAACGCCATCGCGGTGAACACATGGAACACCTACACCTGGAAGCCCGCCTTGGCCAAAGCGGGCGTCATCCCGCCGCGCGCTGAGGGGGCGAAAGCCTGGCAGTGGGCGGCGGCCCCGAAGGACGGCTTCCATGTGCTTCGGCACACCTACGCCTCGATCATGTTGGAAGCCGGAGAGTCCGTTGTGACCCTGGCTCGGTGGCTTGGACACTCCTCGCCTGCGATCACTCTCGGTTACTATGCTCACTTCATGCCGGAGGCTGGCAGCAAGGGGCGCGGCACCATCGACGGTCTGCTTGGGGAGCGCGGGAGATCAGCTTGCTAGCCGAAACTCCCCAGATTCTCCCCAGCGCTATCGACCCGTGTTCCCGGCCTCTATGCTCCGGATAAGCCTTCCGTGGATTGCAAGGTTGAAGAGATGGGTGGCCTGGGAAAGTGTTGCAAGAGGTCGTAGCGACCCGCTATGTCACGCCCCTGCGGGAGGGTGGATCGCTCCCAGGGATCGTCGAGGCCGACGATCTCGGCACGTACGTCATGAAATTCACCGGTGCGGGCCAGGGGCGCAAGACCTTGGTGGCCGAAGTCATCTGCGGGCAATTGGCCCGCAAGCTCGGCCTGCGGGTGCCGGAACTCGTCACCCTCCAGCTCGACCCGGTCATCGGACTCTCCGAACCCGACCAGGAAGTCCAGGAACTGCTCAAGGCGAGCGGCGGGCTCAACCTGGGCATGGACTTCCTGCCCGGCTCGCTGGGCTTCGACCCGCTCGCGTACGAGGTCGATCCGCAGGAGGCCGGAAGGGTCGTCTGGTTCGACGCGGTGATCAACAACGTCGACCGGTCCTGGCGCAACCCGAACATGCTCGTCTGGCACGGTGACCTGTGGCTGATCGACCACGGCGCCACCATGATCTGGCACCACAACTGGCCGGGAGCCCAGGCCTCCGCCGCGAAGCCGTACGACGCCTCCGACCATGTGCTCGCCCCCTTCGGCCCGGACGTCGCCGCCGCAGCCGCCGAGCTCGCGCCGCTCGTCACCCGCGAACTCCTGGAGGAGGTCGCCGCCGACGTTCCCGACGAGTGGCTCGTCGACGAACCGGGCTTCGACGGCCCGGACGCCGTGCGTGCCGCCTACGTCGGCGCCCTGCTGCCGCGTGCCGCCACCATCCACGAGCGGATCACGCTGGGGCCGCGCACCGAGCGCCGCCCCCAGCAGCCGCCCGGCTGGCTCGCCGAGCGCCTCGCGCCCCGGACGCACTCCACCGAGAAGGACAGCACCACGTGACCGACCGCGATGTCTTCGAGTACGCGCTGCTGCGCGTGGTGCCCCGCGTCGAGCGCGGCGAGTGCTTCAACGCGGGAGTGGTGGTCTACTGCCGCGCGAGGTCCTTCGTGGCGGCTCGTACGCACCTGGACGAGGCCAAGCTGGCGGCATTGGACCCGGCGGCCGACGTGGCCGGTGTCCGGGCCGCGCTGCGCGCCGTGGAAGGGGTCTGTCTGGGCGGCGAGGCCGCGGGCCAGGCCGCTCGCGATGACGCGGGGCGCCGCTTCCGCTGGTTGATCGCGCCCCGTTCCACGGTGGTGCAGCCGGGGCCCGTCCACACCGGTCTCACCGCCGATCCCGAGACCGAGGTGGAGCGCCTGCTCGATCTGCTCGTCCGCTAGGTCACGACGGAGTGACGGGGCGCACCCGGTGGGCCGTTGACACCGGGTGCCAGGACTTCTAGCGTCTCGTCTGCGGACGATACTAAGCGGTCGCTCATGTGTGGCACGCAGGAGCGGACGACCGGTCCGGCCGCGACCAGGGACGTTCCAAGGGCGAGGAGAAACAAGCATGTCCACCACCGAGCAGCGCGTAGCCATCGTCACGGGTGCCGCCCGGGGCATCGGGGCGGCCACCGCGCTCCGCCTCGCGGCCGAGGGCCGCGCCGTCGCCGTACTCGACCTCGACGAGGCTGCGTGCAAGGACACCGTCGAGAAGATCACCGCCGCGGGCGGCACCGCGCTCGCGGTCGGCTGCGACGTCTCGGACGGCGCGCAGGTGGAGGCCGCGGTCGCGCGGGTCGCCGCCGAGCTCGGTGCGCCGACCATCCTCGTGAACAACGCGGGCGTGCTCCGCGACAACCTGCTCTTCAAGATGTCCGAGTCCGACTGGGACACCGTCATGAACGTCCACCTCAAGGGTGCCTTCCTGATGGCGAAGGCCGTCCAGAAGCACATGGTGGACGCGGGCTTCGGCCGGATCGTCTCCCTCTCGTCCTCCTCGGCGCTCGGCAACCGGGGCCAGGCCAACTACTCGGCCGTCAAGGCGGGCCTGCAGGGCTTCACCAAGACGCTCGCCAAGGAGCTCGGCAAGTTCGGCATCACGGCCAACGCGGTCGCCCCCGGCTTCATCGTCACCGAGATGACCGCGCAGACCGCCGAGCGGGTGGGCATGGGCTTCGAGGAGTTCCAGGCGGCTGCCGCCTCCATGATCCCGGTGCAGCGTGTCGGCCGTCCCGAGGACGTGGCCGGTGCGATCGCCTTCTTCACCGGCGACGACGCGGGCTTCGTCTCGGGCCAGGTCATGTACGTGGCCGGCGGCCCGCTCAACTGACGACGGGACGAGGAGGAGGAGACGCTCATGAGTGCACAGGAACGACCGGAGCCGTCCGGCAGGGTCGCCCTCGTCACCGGCGCGAGCCGGGGCATCGGCTACGGCATCGCCGAGGCGCTGGTCGCCCGCGGTGACCGGGTCGTCATCACCGGACGCGGCGAGGAGGCCCTGAAGGAGGCCGTGGAGCGCCTCGGGGCCGACCGGGCGATCGGCGTGCCCGGCAAGGCGCACGACGAGGCCCACCAGGCCACTGCCGTCGAGGCGGCGATGGACGGCTTCGGCCGTCTGGACTTCCTGGTGAACAACGCCGGGACGAACCCCGTCTTCGGTCCCCTCGCGGACCTGGACCTCGGAGTGGCCCGCAAGGTCTTCGAGACCAACGTCATCTCCGCGCTCGGTTTCGCCCAGCGCAGTTGGCACGCCTGGCAGAAGGAGCACGGCGGTGCGATCGTGAACATCGCCTCGATCGCCGGAGTCTCCGCCTCGCCCTTCATCGGCGCGTACGGCATGAGCAAGGCCGCGATGATCAATTTGACCCTGCAGTTGGCGCACGAATACGCGCCGGTCGTGCGGGTCAATGCGATCGCTCCGGCCGTCGTGAAGACGAAATTCGCGCAGGCGCTCTATGAGGGGCGCGAGGCGGAGGCGGCTGCGGCCTATCCGCTGGGGCGGCTCGGCGAGCCCTCGGACATCGGTGGCGCGGCGGCCTTCCTCACCTCGTCCCAGTCGGAGTGGATCACCGGCCAGACGCTCGTCGTCGACGGCGGCATTTTCCTGAACGCCGGGGTTGGCTGACCGATAATCGGACACTTTCCAGAATCGGTGTCCGGATTGGCACCGGTTATACGTTGAATGCCTCAAGTGCCCCGTCGGGCTCAAACATTGACCTGACGGGGTGCTGCGGTATCGTCGGCCGACCCATGGCTGAACGAGGAGCGTGCACGTGTTCAACCGGACCAGTCTGCAGGCCGCTGCAGCCCTTGTGTCCATATCCCTGGTGACCGGCTGCGGTGTCTTTTCGGACAACGAATCCGCCGGGGAGCAGAGGATCGTCGTCGGTACGACGAGTTCTCCCACCACGCTTGATCCGGCCGCGGCCTGGGACAATTCCTGGGAGCTCTTCCGGAATGTCTTCCAGACGCTGGTGAGTTTCCCGACGGGCAGTACGACCCCGAAGTCGGATGCCGCGGACTGCAAGTTCACGGACACTTCCAGTCGGGTCTTCGAGTGCAAGCTCGTGGAGGGGCTCACCTTCTCCAACGGCCACAAGCTGGACGCGAAGGCCGTGCAGTACTCGATCGAGCGCATCCGCACGATCGACCACAAGGGCGGTCCCAACGGGATGCTGGGTTCGCTCAGCAAGATCGAGACCGTCGGTGACCGCACCGTCGTCTTCCGGCTCAACAAGTCGGACGCGACCTTCCCCTTCGTCCTGGCCACCCCCGCGATGTCGCTGGTGGACCCGGCCGAGTACCCGGCCGACAAGCTCCGCACCGACGGCAAGCTCACGGGCTCCGGGCCGTACGTCCTCGACTCGTACACCGAGCGCAAGGAAGCGGAGCTCACCAAGAACCCCACCTACAAGGGCTTCGCCGACCGGAAGAACGGCGGAGTCACGATCCGCTACTTCGACGACTCCGATGCCATGGTCGCCGCGCTGAGGAAGAAGGAGATCGACGTCACCTACCGCGGCCTCACCGCCGAGGAGGTCGTCAACCTCCAGGAGGACAAGCCCGAGAACAAGGGCCTCCAGCTCGTCGAGTCGACCGGTGCCGACATCCGCTACCTGGTCTTCAACGCTCAGGACCCGACCATCGCCAAGCTTCCCGTCCGCCGGGCCATCGCCCAGCTCGTGGACCGCGACGAACTGGTCAACAAGGTCTACCAGGGCACCGCCGAGCCCCTGTACTCGATGGTCCCCAAGGGCATTGCCGCCCACACCACCAAGTTCTTCGACCGCTTCGGTGCCCCCAGCGTGAAGAAGGCGGAGGAGATCCTCCGCGACGCCGACATCACCGAGCCCGTGGAGCTCGACTTCTGGTACGCCACGGACCGGTACGGCTCCTCCACGGCCAATGAGTTCGCCGAGATCAAGCGGCAGCTCGAGGAGTCCGGCCTCTTCCAGGTGACTCTGCACGGGAAGCCCTGGAAGGAGTTCCAGGCGGGCTACCAGAAGGGCGAGTACCCGGTCTTCGGCCGCGGTTGGTTCCCCGACTTCCCGGACCCGGACAACTTCGTCGCCCCCTTCGTGGGCAAGGAGAACGTCCTCGGCACGCCCTACCTGAACTCCCGGATCACCAACGAGCTGCTGCCCAAGTCGCGGCGCGAGAGCGACCGGGGCACCGTCACGGACGAGTTCGTGGAGGCCCAGGAGATCCTGGTGCAGGACGTGCGGCTGCTGCCCCTGTGGCAGGGCAAGCTGTACATCGCGGCCGGCGAGGACATCGGTGGCGGTGAGCGCGCCCTCGACCCGCAGACGGTCATGCAGATGTGGGAGCTGAGCCGCCGGGCCAGCTGGTAGGAGCTTCGCTCAGGACCTACCGGGGGTCGCTGTCAGTGGCCCCCGGTAGGTTCTCGGACGTAGACAGGAACGTCCACCGGAGGTTGTGACCGTGACCGACACCAGCATGCTGCCCGAGTCCTGGCGGGGTGTCCTCGGCGAGGAGCTGCAGAAGCCGTACTTCGCCCAGCTCGTCGAGTTCGTCGAGGAGGAGCGCGCCAGGGGGCCGGTCTTCCCTCCGAAGGGCGAGGTCTTCGCAGCCCTCGACGCCACCCCGTACGACAAGGTGAAGGTCCTGATCCTCGGTCAGGACCCCTATCACGGCGAGGGGCAGGGGCACGGGCTCTGCTTCTCGGTCCGCCCGGGCGTGAAGACCCCGCCCTCCCTGCGGAACATCTACAAGGAGATGCACGCCGAGCTCGGCCACCCCGTCCCGGACAACGGCTATCTGATGCCGTGGGCCGAGCAGGGCGTCCTCCTCCTCAACGCCGTGCTCACGGTCCGCTCCGGCGAGGCGAACTCGCACAAGGGCAAGGGCTGGGAGAAGTTCACGGACGCCGTGATCACTGCCGTGGCCTCGCGCCCCGACCCCGCGGTCTTCGTCCTGTGGGGCAACTACGCCCAGAAGAAGCTGCCGCTCATCGACGAGGAGCGGCACGTCGTGGTGAAGGGGGCCCACCCCTCGCCGCTGTCGGCGAAGAAGTTCTTCGGGTCCCGCCCCTTCTCCCAGATCGACGCGGCCCTCGCCGCCCAGGGGCACGAGCCGATCGACTGGCGCATCCCGAACCTCGGCTGAGCCTCGGGGCGATCCGGGCCGGGTGCGGCTAGCGTCGTCACTCCCAGTGGGCGAGCGGGTGGAGGTCGCGGTGACCGGGCAACATCGGGTGTCGGACGACGGGATCATGACCAAGATCGGGCAGGCCATGATGCTGCTCCACGGCGGTGACCGTGAGGAGGCCCGCAACCGCTTCGGGCTGCTGTGGCAGCAGATCGGCCCGGACGGGGACCCCCTGCACCGCTGCACCCTGGCCCACTACATGGCGGACGCCCAGGACGATCCCGATACGGAGCTCGCCTGGGACCTGCGGGCCCTGGGCGCAGCCGAGGGCCTCGCCGAGGAGCGGCTCGCCGCACACGACTCGGCGGTTGCCCTGAGGGCGCTGTACCCCTCGCTCCATCTGAACCTGGCGGCCGACTACGTCAAGCTCCAGCAGCACGATGCCGCGCGGGTCCATCTGGACCGGGCCCGCGCGGCTGCGGAGCGACTCGACGACGACGGCTACGGGAAGGGCGTGCGGGCTGCGATCGAGCGTCTGGAGCTACGCCTCCGGGGCGAGTGACGGCGCCGGGCCTTTCCGGGACCGGCTCACCGGCCGTACGTCCCGTGACAGATCCGGGAGGGGTCGCTGCCCGGTGCCCATCCTCCGTACCGCTCGCCCAGGTCGCAGACCTCGGACCGGGAGACCGGCGGGGCCTTCGACAGTTTCTTGAGCTCCGCCGGCTCGGGCACTGCGGGTCGGGCCGGGGGGTGGGAGCGCTCGTGCCGGCGGGGCGCGGAGTCGGAGTGCGGGGCCTCCTCCGGGCGGGGCCGGGGGGCCGTTCGCCGCTGCTGTGCCGTGGGAGGTGTCGTACGGGGGACGGTGGAGGGCGGGGGGTCGGGGAGCGCCGCTTCGAGTGCCTCGCGGGCGGGGCCCTCGACGATCTGTGGTGCCACGTCCTGGGCCGGGCCGGCGGCGTCCACCGCGGGAGCGGGCGCGACGGCCGGAGCCGTCGGCGGCGCTTCCACCGACACGCAGCCCGCAAGGGCGGCGACTGCCGCTCCGACCAGGATCTTCACTGTGGTTCGGGTTCGATGCACTCGCGCCACTCTGCTGGTCCGCAGGTGATCTTCGCACCCCTACCGATCGGGAATGCCCCACACGGGTGAGTCGCCCGGGGGCCGTTCTTGACCGGCTCGGCAGGCCCCGCCTTTCCCCCGGGGCCGGTCAGTGGCCGGTCGCGCCGTCGATCCGCTCGCGGATGAGGTCCGCGTGGCCGTTGTGGCGGGCGTACTCCTCGATCATGTGGAGGTAGATCCAGCGCAGGTTGTACGTCTTTCCGTTGCGGCGCTTGCCCACGCCCAGGTCGTCCAGGTCGTGGCCCGCCGCCAGGGCACGTGCCCGTGCGATCTCGGCCTGCCAGCTGGCATGGGCCTCCTCGTAGGTGTCTTCGTCGGTGACGTGGATGTCCCGGTCGTAGTCCTCTTCGGTCGCGTAGATCCACGTGACGTCTTCGCCGGCCAGGGTGTGGCGGAACCAGCCGCGTTCGACCTCGGCCATGTGGCGCACCAACCCGAGGAGGGTGAGGTCCGAAGGAGGTGCGGACGGGGTGCGCAGCTGGGTGTCGTCGAGCCCCTCGCACTTCCGTGCCAGGGTCGCACGGTGGAAGTCGAGCCACTGCTCCAGTGCCTCCCGCTCGCCCGAGGTGGTGGACGGGTCGACGCGCGGGGTGTCTTCGATGTGTTCCGTGGTCATGGGCGGCATCGTCCCTCATGATCACGGACCCGCGCCAGTGGGTTTCCGGGACCCTGAGCATGGGGGTGGGACCTCTGGTGCCGGCGCCTTTGGAGCTCGCCTCAGGAACGACTGCCGAGCATGCCGCGGAGCAACTCGTCGAAGCCGGTGCGTAGTTCCGTGCGGCTCGGGACGGTCGCGTGGAAGGAGCCCGCCGCGCAGGAGAACATCAGCCCCTCGCACCAGGCGATCAGGGAGAGTGCGTGCCGTTCGGGCTCCGGTGAGCCGGCCGCCGTCATCAGGGCGACCAGCGGGACGCGGAAGGTCGAGCCGGCCGTGTCGAAGAAGCTTCGGAGCTCGGGGCGGCGGGTGGCTTCGAGGGCCAGCTCGTAGCGCGAGACCAGCAGGGAGCGATGGTCGGTGAGGTAGCGGTGCAGGGCGAGGGCGAGCGCATCGACGAGCGCGTCGGCGCCCCCGTCGGGGCCCGGCAGCTCCATCGGGGCGAGGACCTCGACCTCCCGCTGCACCTGGCGTCGCACGGCCGATTCCAGGAGGGCCTGGCGGGTGCGGGCGTGATTGGACGTCGAGCCCTGGGGCAGTCCCGCCCGCTCGTCCACGGCGCGGTGGGTGAGGCCGCGCATCCCGCGTTCGACGAGGAGGTCGAGGGTGGCGTCGCCGATCCGCTCGGCGCGGGAGGCGGGGGGCACCGGGGTCGCGCTCCCGGCGGTGGCTGGGGTCATGGGGGACAACTTACTACCGGGTTCCACTCGGGCCACTACTTCTGTAGTACGGTCCTGGCGTCGGACTCACTACATCTGTAGTCACCTGGGTCGAGGAGCAGTCATGGAACAGCACCGTGCCGTCATCATCGGAGCGGGCATCGGAGGACTCACCGCCGCCGTCGCACTGCACCGGCGGGGCTGGCACACCACCGTCCTCGAACGCGCCACCGATCTCGCCCCGGTGGGAGCGGGCATCAGCCTCGCCCCCAACGCTCAGCGCGCCCTCGACGCCATCGGCCTCGGCGACCGCGTCCGCGAGCTCGCCGCCTGGCAGGGCGACGGCGGCGTGCGCACACCTGCCGGGCGCTGGCTCGCCCGCACGCATGCCGATGCCGCCGCCGCCCGCTTCGGCGGCCCCCTCGTCCTCCTCCACCGCGCCACCCTGATCGAGATCCTCACCTCGGCCCTCCCCGAGGGGGCGGTCCGCACCCGTACCGCCGTTGCCGTCACCGACCCCGGAGACGACCGGCGCCCCGCCCGCCTGGCCGTCACGGACACCGATGGCGCAGGCGCGACCGAACGGGAGGCCGAACTCGTCGTCGCAGCCGACGGCATCCACTCGGCGACCCGACGAACCCTCTTCCCCGACCACCCCGGCCCCCGTTACTCGGGCAGCACCGGCTGGCGCGCGGTCGTGCCCGCCCCCACACGGCCCTTCGTCCCGCACGAGACCTGGGGCGCCGGCAAGCTGTGGGGCAGCCACCCCCTCAAGGACGGTCGGGTCTACGCGTACGCCATGGCCGTGGCCCCCGCCGGAGACCGTGCACCCGACGACGAGAAGGCCGAACTGCTGCGCCTGTTCGGAGGCTGGCACCATCCCGTTCCCGAGATCCTCGCGGGCCTCGCCGCCGACCGGATCCTGCGGCACGACGTCCATCACATGCCCGACCCGCTGCCCGACTTCCACCGGGGCAGGGTCGCGCTCCTCGGCGACGCCGCCCACGCGATGATGCCGAGCCTCGGCCAGGGCGGGAACCAGGCCGTCGAGGACGCCGTGGTCCTCGCCCACCGCGCCGGATCCGCCCCCGACTTCCTCCCCGGTCGAGCCCTCCCCGCGTACACCGCCGACCGACTGCCGCGCACCACCGCCATGGTCCGCAAGGCCGCCCGCACCGGTGCGGTCACCATGCTCTCCGCCCGTCCCGCGGTCGCCCTCCGCTCCGCGCTCGTCCACACCGCTTCCCGCTTCGGCCCGGGTCTCGTCCTGCGCGGCTTCGACGGCATCTGTGACTGGCGTCCGCCCACCCCGTACCGCTCCACCGAGGACACCGCCGGGCCCGCATGAAGGAAGAAGGACCGGAACCGGAGCGCCCCGGCCCGAGCCACTGCCGTGCACCGACCCGCAGGGGCGGGAGGAAGGGCCCGTCCGCGTAAGCTGACCAGCGCGAACGGTCCGCAGGGCCAGGGCGCTTCGGACCGGGGAACGACGACGAGGGAGAACCCGTGAAGGTTGGCTGCATCGGACTCGGAGACATTGCGCAGAAGGCCTACCTGCCCGTCCTCGGCACCCTTCCCGGGGTCGAACTGCACCTCCAGACCCGTACCGCGACGACCCTGGAGCGAGTGGCCGACGCCCTCCACCTGCCCGCCGACCGGCGCCACGGCGACCTCGACTCGCTGCTCGCCGTCGGACTCGACGCGGCCTTCGTCCACGCCCCCACCTCCGCCCACGCCGAGATCGCGGCGCGGCTCCTCGAAGCCGGCGTCCCCACCTACGTCGACAAACCGCTCGCGTACGAATACGCCGAGTCCGAGCAGATCGTGGAGCTGGCCGAGAAGCGCTCGGTCGGACTCGCCGTCGGCTTCAACCGTCGCCTCGCCCCGAGTTACGCCCAGTGCCTCGACCACCCCCGTGACCTGATCCTCCTGCAGAAGAACCGCATCGGCCTGCCCGAGGACCCCCGCACCCTGGTCCTCGACGACTTCATCCACGTCGTCGACACCCTGCGCTTCCTGCTGCCGGGCGAGGTCGAGCACATCGACGTGCGGGCCCGGATCCGAGAGGGGCTGATGCACCACGTGGTGCTCCAGCTGTCAGGTGACGGCTTCACCGCCATCGGCATGATGAACCGGATGAACGGTTCCGCCGAAGAGGTCCTGGAGGTGTCCGGACAGGACACCAAGCGCCAGGTCCTCAACCTCTCCGAGGTCATCGACCACAAGGGGCAGCCGACCGTGCGCCGCCGCGGCGACTGGGTCCCCGTGGCCCGGCAGCGCGGCATCGAGCAGGCGGTCTTGTCCTTCCTCGACTCGGTGCGGGAAGGTCGGGTGCTCAGCGCCCGCGACGCCCTCCTCACCCACGAACTGTGCGAGCGCGTCGTTCGGGAGGCCCTGGCCCAGGCGTCCTGAAACGGGAGGGACGCCCGGAACCGGCCCGACGGCCCGTCAGCCGCGGCGCCACCGCTCCTCGACGACGACGGACGCGAGCCGCCAACCGTCCGCGGTGCGCCGCGCCGCAAAGGAGTACCGCCCGCCACAGACGAAGTCCTCGCCCGAGGCGAGCCGCATCGGGTTGACGTAGTCGGCATCGACCTCCGCCCGGTCGCCGGGTTCCCGATACGCACCGGCGTCCCGCAGCCGGACCCGCCGGTTCACGATGAGGTGTTGGCGCACCGGGAACAGGGGCATCGTTTCGGCGAGCCAGTCGGCCACCTCGGTGGCGGGCCCCTCGATCCCGCCCGCGCTGCGGTAGTCGGCTCTGCCGTCCGGGGCGAACAGGGCCCGGTAGGTGCTCCAGTCGCCGTCGTCCACGGCTGTCGCATAGCCGGTGATCAGGTCGTCGAGGGCGATTCGGTCCATCACGGTCGCGAGGTCCACGCGCTGAGTCATCGGCTCAGTGTCGGACAGCCGGTGCCCGGGGCCAAGGGGCGTGCGGCACCAGGGGGTGAGGTCGGCCACCTCGTTTGTGCCCGCACCGGTTCGTACGTGCGCGTCAGCCGAGTGCGCCGATGAGCAGCCCGGGCATGAGGCACAGGGCGATGCCGCCGAGGAGGAGGAGCGCGCCCGCCGCCACGACGCTGATGAACAGGGCGGTGAACGGGTCGCCCAGGGTGTGGCTGGTCTCGTCGTCCGGGACGAACCAGAGGGTGCGTGTCGGACGCGGCTTGGCGAAGCGACCCGAGGGTCGCAGTGCGTGCTCCCTGCGGACGCCGTCGGGGTCGGTGAACTCGTAGACGAACTCCGGCCAGGGGCCGCTGCCGGTGTGCGCGACGTCCCTGCCGACGTACCGGGCCTCGACCCGGATCCCGCGGGTCCAGGGATCCCGTGCGCCGGCGAGTCCGGAGCCGAGGAGCGGCGCGATGGGGATGACCACGGCCCAGGCCGCGACGGAGGCCCAGACTCCGGCCGCGCGCAGGGGGTGGCCCAGAACGAGGAGGGCGAGCGAAGCGATCAGGTTCGTCGTCAGCAGGGCGGAGAACGCCAGTCGGACCGGGGAGTGGCGCTCGTGCAGGGGCAGCGAACGCACCGGCTCCACGGTGACGGTGGCAGGCCGCCGTGCGCGGTGTGCCCGGCGTGCCGTGCCGGACTCGCGCACCAGGCGTTCCAGAGCCGTCGCGAAGGGACGGCCGTGTCGAGCGCGGCAGGGCAACTCGTAGGGTCCGCGGTGTTCCGTGGCGGACGGTCGAAGGGTGATCCGCAGCCGCACCCACGGTGCCCTCCCGGGGACGACGGCCACCTCGTCAACAGCCTCGTACGGGATGCGGGTCACGGTCCTGGCCTCCTGCCACCGGACGCCGTCCCCGCGGAGCCGGACGCTGACGCCTCCGTCCCGCACGATCAGCGAAGGCACCGTCGGTCTGGCTTCCGAACCCATCGACACGTCCCTTCCCGGCCCGTTCCCCCTTCACGGCGTCCCATCCTCTTCCGGCACCCGGCGGGCCACCACGCGCGTGCCCGGCAGGACGCTGCCGCGCTCGTTGCCGGGAGCGGGAAGTCCCGGGCACCGTCCGGCCGGCCACGACGCCCACCGTGCCGGGGTCTTCGGCCGGTGCGAACCGACCACCGGCATCGGCCCGTTCATGAACCCGGTCGCCCGGGCCGTGTCCCGCGATCCCCGTGCCGGCGCCGAGCGCGTGTTCCGGACCGCGGACCACGGCTCCTCCCACCGTGGGCGGAAGGCCGCCGACCGGTTGACCGCGGCGTCCCCGACACCGCATCATCACCGCCCCCCTCCAAGGACTTCCGCAACGGACCGCCTAGTGTCCTGAGTCTTAGAAGAGCTATAGAAGTATGCTGGGCTCATGGCACGCATGGGTCGACCGACGGTTGACGTGGTTCTGACGGATGACG
>NZ_JBHYMF010000149.1:0-17236 GCF_042742855.1 Streptomyces sp. NPDC058877
CGGCTCGCCCCGGGACGCCGCCGGCGGCCACCGGCCGGGCGACGGGTCGCGGATGAGCAGCCGTCGGCTCGACCACCGGCAGCGGAGAAGGGCCAACGGCGAAGCCGGCCCGTGCACTGCGGGAGGTGTGTCCGGTGTCCTCGTGGAAGCTGCTCACGCCTGTTGATTCGGCGACGACCGTCCGGCGGATGGGTTTGTCACCCGAAAGAGTGTTGGCCCGCCCCTCGGGCGGGGGCGCGTCCACCGCGTCCTCCCTGCTCGTGCGGCCCGTCACGCGCTTCGCACCGGGTGCGGCCTCCTGCCGTCCTCCCGTACGTGAACGGCGAGGAGCCGGTGGAGCGTACGCCCGGGGAAGGGACGGTCCGCCCCGGGGAGCGGAGCACCACCCGACTCACTCGAAAGGGCTAACAAAAAGGTGGCTGGATGACGGATCGGCGGCCATCCGCACACCCTTCCGCTACGAAGACCATTCAGACAGCAGCACCCGGCAGCACCTCCGACCGTCCTCCGGCGGTCTGAGGACCGCTCTCCCGCAGAAGGACCAGCATGCGATGGACACCCCGCCCCCGGACGGCCCCACCGGACGGCTTCGTTCGCTCCCCACGGCCGGAGCCCGCCCCGTGACCCAACCCCTTCCCTTCGGCGCCCCGGGCAGGACCGCACGGAGCGATCTCGCCGAGGTGATGCAGAAGGTCGCCCAAGGCGACAAACAGGCCTTCTCCACCCTCTACGACGCCCTCGCTCCGCTGGTCTTCGGCATCGTCCTCAAAGTCGTGCGCGACCGCTCCCAGTCCGAGGAGGTCACCCAAGAAGTCATGATCGACCTATGGCGCCAGGCCGGCCGCTACCAAGCCGACGCCGGCAGCGTCACCACCTGGGCGGCGACCATCGCCCACCGACGGGCCGTGGACCGCGTCCGCTCCGCCCAAGCCGCCACGGACCGCGAACACGCCCGAGCGGCACGCGAGCACACCACCGCCTTCGACGAGGTCTCCGAGCAAGTGGAAACCCGCCTGGAGAGCGAACAGGTACGCCGCTGCCTCCGCGGGCTGACCGAACTCCAACGCCAGGCCGTGACCCTGGCCTACTACCGCGGACTCACCTACCGTGAAGTCTCCCAAACCCTGCAGACCCCGCTTCCCACCATCAAGACACGCATGCGCGACGGACTGATCCGCCTCCGCGACTGCATGGGGGTGACCACGTGAAACAACACCACTTCGACCCGCACACCCTCGCAGCCGCCTACGCGCTCCACGCCCTCGAACCCGCAGAGCGGGAAGAGTTCGCGGGCCACCTCCCGCACTGTGCGGACTGCCGCAGGGAAGTGGCCGAGTTCGAGGCGACGGCGACGCGCCTGGCGTCCGCCGCGGCGCAGAACCCGCCGGCCGGGCTCAAGCAGCGGACCATGGCCGCCATCGACGACGTGCGCCAGCTGCCGCCGCGCACCGCCACGAGCAGTGCGACCGCGGGCTTCGCCCACCGGCTGAGGCGCAGGGCGCTCCCGCTCGCCCTCGCCGCCTGCATCGCCGCAGCGGCCGTCTTCGCCGGTCTCGCCGTCGGACAGCACCGGGAGAACGACGAGGCCCGACAGCAGGCCCAACAGGCGGAAGAGCAGCTCGAAGCCGTCAGCTCCGTACTGGCCGCCCCCGACGCCCGGGCCACGCACGGACGGACCACCAACGGCGCACTGACCACCGTCGTCTCCTCGGACCGTCAGAACCAAGCGATCTTCTCCGCCACCGGACTGCCCGCCCCTCCGCACGGCCACACCTACCAGTTGTGGCTCGACCAGAAGGGGACGATGGAGCCCGCGGGGTTCATCGACGAGGACGGCACCGTGGTCATCGACGGCGACGTCACCGGAGCCACCGCGGTCGGTCTCACCGTCGAACCGACCGGCGGATCCGCTCGACCCACCACCCAGCCCCTGCTCCTGCTGGCCCTTCCCTCCTGACGCCCGGGGCCGGTCCGGACCACGGCTCCGCCACGACCACCGCGGGGGGCGTGGGCCGGGCGGCGCTCGCGCCAGGGCCGCCCGGCCCGCCTCCCCGCGCCACAGGGGGAGGCGAGACGGGGGCGGGGAGCCGGACGGGAGCCTTCAGGCAGCCGTTCCGCTCCGCTCCCGCGCCACGTCCGCGTAGTGACCGGCCAGCGTCCGGGCCATGGCGGTCGACGAGTACCGGGAGCGCACGAGGCCCTGCGCGCGGGAGGCCATGGCGGTCGCCTCTTCGTCAGCGACCCGGAGCAGGCGGCGGAGTCCTCCGCCGAGTGCACGCGCGCCGGACGTGTCGAGCAACAGGCCGTTGACGCCGTCCACGAGGTAGTGCGGGACCCCACCGCGGACGGGGCCCGCCACGAGCAGCCCCGCCTCCATCGCTTCGAGGACCGCGAGCCCGAACTCCTCCTTCGCGCTGGGGCACACGTACCGGGTGCGGAACCGGCTCCCCGGAGCGGCGAGGGAGCGTTCGAGCAGGCGCACGTCCGCGTTGGAGAGGGCGGGCAGGAGGACCAGCCGCCCGCGCGCTTCCGGACAGCGAGCGACGGCCCGGTCGATGCGTTCGCGCATCACCCGCTCCACGGGGTCCTGGGCGAGCGGGCTGCCCCCGACGAGCACCAGGACCGAGTCCCGGTGACACCCCGCATCGATCCAGGCACGGACCAGGACGTCCTGCTGTTTGACGGGGTGCAGGCGACCGACGCTGAGCAGCACCGCCGGTGCGCGGGGCCCCTCCGTGGCCGCCGCCCGATCGATGGCGCGGAGGAGCAGTTCGCTCCGACGGCCCCCGTCAGCGGGCGGCCGGTAGGGCGGGATTCCCTCGGGCGGGGCGCTGGGGGCGCCGCCGCCCTCCTCGTTCGCCAACTGCGGGAAGTGGCGGAGCAGTTCGAACGCCGCCGTGCCCCGTCCGGCGATGCCCACGACGCGATCGGCCCGCTCGACCAACCGGTCCGCGAGGAACACCCGGTGCAGATCGTGCCGGAGGGCGCCCGGATCCGCATCGGGCACGTCGTGCCGCTCGGCCACCTGCCGGTGCGGATCCGGGGTGGCGGTGAAGACCAGGCCGACCCCCGTCCTCCGTGCCGCTTCGGCCAGGGCGAGCGAACCGTCGTCCGCGTAGCGGACGTGGAGCACGTCGACCGGCCTGCCCAACGCCCCGAAGAGCCTGGTGGCCCACCAGGCCGTCTCCTCGCGGTACCGCCCCATTTCCTCGGGGCGCACCTGGCGGGGGCTGTCGACGGGAAGCCTGAGGACCCAGTGTCCGGGCCCGCGCCGGTGCAGGAGGAAGGGGTCGGCCTCCAGCTCCGGGCGACAGGCCGTCACCACCGTGACAACGCCCGCGATGCGCTCGGTTCGGGCGAGGGCGTCTCCGAGGGAGCCCAGCAGCACGCTGAGACCACCGCTGAGTCCCTCGCCCGGGCGGTCGAGGTGCCCCAACAACATGGACTGGGCGACGAGCGTCCCCGTCCGGAGCCCAAGGGGTTCCGGGGAGCTCAGGGGGGCACCCTCCAGGGCGCTCCGCAGCACCCGCTCGTACGCGTCCGGCGCACCCCGTGCGCCGGCGGACGGGGGCGGATTGCCTCCGTGGACGGACAGCAGGCGCCAGGCCGCGTGCCGCACCCGTCGGTCCTTCCCGTGCGAGAGCCGCACGAGCTCGTCCGGGGGCAGGGGGCGCAGGCGCTCGGCTTCGGACAGGTCGAGCAGCAGGGGAAGGACATCGGAGTTCCGGCTCGTGTGCAGGCCGTGCCGCACGGCGGCCACGGCCCTGAAGCGACCGTGGTGCCGGACCACGGCCGGCCACGCCTCGAACACGGCCGCCCTCGTGCGGTCGTCGCCGGAGAGGAGCCGGACGCACTCCGGCGGCGTCGGGACCTCTCCGGTCCGCAGCCGGTGCCTCAGCCGGGCCAGGGCCAGGTCCCAGGAGGACGCGGCCTCGGGACGGCCGGCCGCGCCGTGGTCCGGACGGTATTCGGCCTGGACCAGTTCGGCCAGCAGGTTCGGTGAGGCCGTGCGCCAGCGGGACGAACCGTGGGGGGCGCGCTTCCAGTACGCGGCCCTGGCCGCCACGAAGGGGTCGGACGGCTCCGCCTCCCGGTCTCGACGGGTGCGCTCGGCCGTGGCCACGGCCGGATGGGAACGGTGCATCGGAAACTCCTCGACGACGGTCGACAGCCAGTCCTTCGTCGACGGTCCGGGGCACGGATGCACACGGGCGGCCTCCGGGGACGGCCGCCGCCGGGTGCATCCGCGGGGCACCGCGGGACGAAGAGGCCTGCATGGAGTTCTCGCGTCATGGTTCCCGCAGCGACCGGGCACCGCGTGTCGTGGTCGTCAGTCCGCCGTTCCTCTCCCATGCCCAACCCCTGTCCGTACTGGCGGGGGCGCTCGCCCGGGCGGGCTGCGAGGTGCACCTCGCCAGCGCGCCGGCCTTCGCCCCGCTCGCGGAAGCGGCCGGAGCGGGCTTCGTCCCGCTGACGGTGACCAAGAACGCCAACACGGGCGTCGCCCGGAGGACCGCGCAGGGCGCCCGGGAGGCGGAGCGCCTGGCCGAGTTCCTCGGCTCCACCCGGCACGGCGCGGTGGCGACCCTGCTCACGCAGTCCCGCCACCGCGCCGAGGACCTCCTGTCGGAACCGGAGCGAGTCCTGACCGATGTGCGGGCCCTGCACGCCCGTCTCGCGCCCGACTGGTACGTCGTGGACCAGCTGAGCTACCCGGTCACGCTCGCCCTGCACTGCCTCGGGCTCCGCTACGCCACGTTCTGTCCGGGGCACCCGACGTACGTGCCCCATGCGCCCGATGCGCTCTTCGGGGTTCCCTATGCGTGGCCCCGGGCCATTCGGCCCGCGGAGGAGGAGTTGATCGAGCTGCGACGCGCGGCGCGGGCCAACGACACCGCGTTCACCGAGCAGTTCACGACGGTGGCACGTGCGCACGCTCCCGCGGCTCGGGCACCGGGGCGGGCCTTCGCCCTGACCTCACGGCAGGCGGTGGTGTTCAACTACCCGCGCTTCCCCTGGCTTCCGGAACGCCCCGCGTGCGACACCGGCTTCTTCTACGGGGGGCACTGCTCCCCCGCCCGGGAAACCGGCCCCGGGCCGGCCTGGGAAGCGGTGGTGGACCGACTGCGGGGGTCTTGCGGCCGGTTGGTGCTGATCGCCCTGGGCACCTTCCTCTCAGCCCGCGACGACGTACTGGAGGTGCTGGTCCGAGGCCTGCTCTCGCAGGTGCCGGACACGGCCGTGGTGGTCGCCGCGGGCGATCGTGCACCGGCGCTGGCCCACTGGTCGGGGCCGAGGGTGCACGTCGCGGACGTCGTTCCGCAGCGCTGGCTCTTGGGAAGGGTCGACGCCATGGTCCACCACGGTGGGAACAACTCCTTCACCGAGTGCCTGGCGTCGGCGACCCCGGCGCTCGTCCTGCCCTTCTCCAGCGATCAGTTCTCGATCGCGCACGATGCCGAGCGGGCCGGACTGGCCGTCTGCCTCGATCCCTCCCGGCTGGGGCCGCGGACGGCCGGGACGGCGCTGCGGCAGTTGCTCGCCGAGCCCCCCGCCGGCCTGCCGCGGTGGTCCCGGGCGGTGCGGAGGCGCGGCCCCGATTGGATGGCCCGGATGCTCGTGCGGAAGATGGCGGCGTCGCCGCCGGTGGTCACCCGGCCCGGTCGGCGGGAGCCGGTCGGGCCTGCTCGGCGACGAGACGGGCGAGCGTCCTGAGCGCCCGCCTGGTGTGGCTCTTGACCGTGCCGAGCGGGAGGTCGAGGAGCCGGGCGATCTGGGGCTGGGTGAGATCGAGGTAGTAGGCGAGGAAGAGGACCTCGCGCCGCCGGTCGGGGAGGCCGGCGACGAGGGACGCCAAGTCGATCCGCTCCACCGCTCCGGCACCGGTGTCCGGATCCTCCGCGGCCGGTCCGTGGAGCAGGCGACGGAAGCCTTCCTGCCTCCGTACGAAGGCGGCGGACGCGTCCGCCGCCTTGTGGGCGGTGATGCCGTGGAGCCAGGGTCCGAGCCCTCCACGACGGGGACAGTAGCGTCCGGAGTGCAACCAGACGTCGGCGAAGACCTGCTGGACGACGTCCTCGGCGTCCTGGAGGTCGAGGCAACGGCGCCTGGCCCAGCGGAGCACCTCCGGGTACCAGTCGCCGTAGATGGTGTCGAAGGCGTCCCGCACGGTGTCGCCGTGCGGGACGTCGGTGGGATGGGTGCGACAGTGCGCGCACACGGGCGGGGAGGGGGCTTCGGGCATCGGCCGGTTCCGGAGGAGTCCGGGGACAGGGAAGGGGTCGCGATGCCGGCGGCCGTAGGGGGTCCCTCGGGACGGGGCCGCAGCGAAGGGATGCCCGCGGGACCAGCGGATCACGGGAGACCGCCGGGCGCCACCCGGTCCGGACCGTTGGTGGCGGTCGTCGCTTCGACGGGAGCCGCCCGTCTCCGCCCGGGCCTCCGGAAGGGCGTGCCTCCCGTTCTCGGCCCCCGGGTCAGAAGCCGAAGATCCGGAAGGCGAAGAAGAGTCCCACGAGCACGGCTCCCAGGACGATGAGGGACACCCAGAACATCGGGTGCTCCCAGATGCCGCCATCGGCACGCTCTTGGTGGGCCGAGGAGGTGGAGCCTTCGGCGGGCGGGGTCTCCCCAGGGGGTACGAGCTGCTCGGACATGGCCCCTCCTCAAGAGAGCGGAGCGGCGTGGCGCCGCCGGGTCTTCACCGTCTCCCGGCCGCCCCGCCCCCGCCACACGCGTCGTTCGTGCATCGAAGTGCCCGCTCTCCGGGGCGCGTGACCGCGCCCGTGACGGGGCGGAGCCCCTTGGCCTCCCGGGATACGGGGGCCGAGGGGCTCCGGAGCGGGGGTCGAAGGACCGGCCGCAGCGATCGGTGGGGGTTCAGGGGCGGTGGCGGAGCGAACTCGGCCACCAAACCCCGGGTCCGATGTCCCGGACGAGGGCCGGCACCAGGAGCGAGCGGACCACGAGGGTGTCGAGCAGGACGCCGAAGGCGACGATGAAGGCGATCTGGACCAGGAACGCCAGCGGAATGACCCCCAGTGCGGCGAAGGTGGCGGCGAGCACGACACCGGCCGAGGTGATCACCCCTCCCGTGGCGACCAACCCCCGGCGCACGCCCTCGCGCGTGCCGTGGAGCTCCGTCTCCTCGCGCACCCGGGACATCAGGAAGATGTTGTAGTCGACCCCGAGCGCGACCAGGAAGACGAATCCGTACAGGGGGACGGCCGAGTCGGTGCCGGTGAATCCGAAGACGTGCTCGAACACGAGGGCGGAGACGCCCAGCGTGGCCGCGAAGTTGAGTGCGACCGTGACCACCAGGAGCACGGGCAGCATCAGCGAGCGCAGCAGGCCGACCAGGATCACGAGGATGATCACGAGGACGACCGGGACGATGACCTGCCGGTCGCGTTCCGCAGTGAGCCGGGTGTCGTACTGCTGGGCGGTGTAGCCGCCCACGAGGGCGTCGGCACCCGGTACTTCGTGAACGGTGGTGCGCAGTGCGGCGACGGTGTCCTTGGCCGCATCGGAGTCCGCGGCGTCCGCGAGGGTGACGTCGATCCGTACGCGCCCGTCCGCGACCAGCGGCTGCGAGGTGCCGGGCAGGGCGAAGACGGTGGCGGAGGCGACTCCGTCGACCCCCTCGGCCGCCGTGCGCACCTCTTCGGCGGCGTCGGCGTCGGCGATGACGACCGCGGGGTTGCCGGCACCGCCCGGGAAGTGCTCGCTCAGACGCTCCTGGGCCGCGACGGAAGGGGCGTCCTTGACGAAGATCTCGTCGAGCGGGACGCCCTTGGAATCGAGGGTGAAGGAGAAGGCGGCGCAGGCGAGCAGGGCGGCGAGCGCACCGGCCCAGACCTTGCGCGGGGCGCGGTCGACGAGTGCCGCGACCTTGCGCCAGATCGGGTGTGCGTCGTCTCCCGTCACCGGCTTGGGTCGCGCCGGCCAGTAGGCGGCCCGGCCCAGCAGTACCAGGGCCGCGGGGAGGAAGGTCAGGGCGCTCAGGACGGAGCAGGCGATGCCGATGGCGCCGACCGGTCCGAGGGCCCGGTTGTTGGTGAGGTCGCTGAGCAGCAGGGCGAGCAGTCCGAGCGCGACGGTGGCGGCACTGGCCACGATCGGCCCGAAGGACTGCTTGAGGGCGGCCCTCATCGCCGGAACCCGGTCCCCGTCGCGCGCGCCGAGCTCTTCCCGGTAGCGGGCCGCGAGGAGCAGGGCGTAGTCCGTGGCGGCGCCGATGACGAGGATGGACAGGATGCCCTGGACCTGGCCGTCGACCCGCACGACGTCGTGGTCGGCCAGGACGTAGACGATGGCGCAGGCCAACCCGAGCGCGAACACCGCGCCGAGGATGATCAGGAACGGCAGCAGGACGCTGCGGTACACCAGGAGCAGGATCACCAGGACGGTCACCAGGGCGACGACGAGGAGGAGTCCGTCGATCCCGGCGAACGCGTCGCCGAGGTCTGCCTGTGTGGCGGCGGGGCCGGCGAGCCACGTCTCGGTTCCCGGCACGGCGGAGACGGCCGCGTCCACCTTCTCCAGGGTCGTGGGCAGCTCGCCGCCGAGGTCGGGGCGGAGCTGGACGATTCCCCGCAGGGCTTCGCCGTCCTCGGACGGGAACGCCGGGGAGGGGGCGCCGACCACTCCTTCGGTTCCCGTCAGCGAGGCCAGGGCCCGGGTCGCCGCCGCCTGTGCCGCCGGGTCGATGCGTCCGCCGCCCTCGGCGGTCCAGATGACCAGGGCCGGAAGGGTCTCCTCCTGGCGGAACGCCTCCTGGGCCTGCAGCACCTGGGTCGACTCCGCGCTACGGGGCAGGAAGGCGGCCTGGTCGTTGGTCGCCACTTCGCCGAGCTTGCCGGCGTAGGGGCCGAGCCCACCCCCGATGGCGAGCCAGACGACGAGCATCAGGAGCGGCAGCAGTCTGCTCGCCCAGCGCAGAGGGGTGGCCATGGGGACTCCAGAAAGTATCTCGACGATAAACAATCTCAAGGATCGAAATAGATTGAACCATGTCCTCCTGGCGCCCCGGCTCCGCAGGCCCCCGGAGGCACCCCTCCACCCCCACCCTCACCGCCCCTTCCGAAGGCGGGTGCGACTCGGATGCAGGCGACGACCATGACGGACCCGAGGGTCCGCCTTCCACTCCGATGGGACATGCGGGTGAATCTGCAGAATCTTCATCACATCAACTGAAAACGACCGTCATACGGTCATGACGATCGATGTGCATCCCGAATCCCCGCCCCTGCCCCGACGCCGGCGGGCCGGCGCAACCCCCCTGCCGGGCTGCGAGGAACGGCGCAGGCTGCGCCGCACCTGGAACCTGTCCGAAGCGCAGGTCGCCGAGGCCTTCGGCGTGACGGTCGCGACCGTGCGCTCCTGGGAATCGGGCCGCACCTCGCCCAACGGACGGAGGCGGGAGGCCTACTCCGCGTTCCTACGGGGGCTGGCGCAGGCCGCGAGCGCCCGGGCCGCACGCCCCCCGGCCCCGCGGCCGGAAGCGGCGACCCGACGCAACCCCTCCCACGACGTCACGACCGTCCTCCGCCCCCGCTCCCCCCGGGGACCCGGCTACCAGGCCCCGCCCGTCCCCGCGCCGACGCCCCCGAAACCCGCCTCCGCCGTCACGGTGCTCTCGGTGAGCCCGCCGCGGGACCCCGTCTCTCCGGTGCGGTGGCGCAGATGGCACCTGGCGGCGGCTTCGGCCGGCGTGTGGGCAGCCGCGCTGCACCTGGTCCTGACCTGTCCACCGCCACACCTCTGAGGAGTGCCCCGGCCGACCGACGGGTCAGACGCGTCCGGTCACCGTGACGGTGACGTGCGCCCGGGCCGCACCACCGGGCAGAAGGGCGCCGAGGCGCTCCTCGACCGCCCGGCGCGCGGCCCTCGCCACGTCCAGGACGCGGTCTCCGCCGAGCGCCACCAGGCGCACCTCGACGTGCCAGGTGCCGGCGGCCTCGTCCTCCCGCAAGCGCACGCCCGCGGTCGTCGCCGAACCGCTTCCAACCGGTCCGGGGACGACCGCGGGCTTCAGCAGGCCGGTGAGCCGGGGCCGGAGGAACGCCACGCCCGGAACCTCCCGGACGACGCGGGCGATCTCTTCGGCGAGTGCGGTGCGAGCGGTGTGCGAGGCCATCAGGACCTTCCTTCGGCTTCGGTGGGACCGCCCACGATGTCGGCGATGACGATGTCGACGCCCCCGAGGGACATGCCCAGGGCGCGGTCGGCCGCCCCCTGCACGGCGTGCCGGATGCTCTCGGCGACGGTGGGAAGGTGCTGGTGGGCCGGTGCGTGGACCTCCAGCCGCACCACCGGCGGGGCGCCCGCCGCTCCGGCGTGGAAGCGGCACGACCCCGCCCGGACGCCGGGTACGCCCTCGGCCGCCGCACGCAGCGTCCGCGCGGCCACCGCTTCCATGACCCACAGGTCCTCGGCGGCCCGCCCCAGCGGAAGCGGCCGGCCGGGGCGCAGTTCCAAACGGACCACGTCCATGACCCGCCGGGTCAGCGACGCGGTGTCCCCGACGGCGCGGTCGGTGTCGTCGCGGAGTCCGCGCACGGCGGACTCAAGCCGTTCGAGGTCGTCGACCGCCCGTCGACAGGACGGGCAGGGCGCCTGGTGGGAATCGTGCTCGCGCCGCTCCGCGGACGCCCAGACGTCGACGAGCCGCCGCCCGCAGGGCAGCCGCTCCCCCTCCTCGCCGAAACCGTCCTCGTGGTCGGGCGGCGTGGTGTGCGTGGTCATCGCCACTCCCCCATCACTCGTGTCAGAGAGCGCCGCGCACGGAACACGCGGGCCCGTACCGCCTCCTGGCTGATCCCGACCGTCTCCGCGATGAACTCGTAGGAGCATTCGTCCAGTTCGCGCAGCACCCAGCAGGTCCGCTGTTCGGGAGAGAGCAGGTCGAGCGCCTCCCTGAGCTCACGGACCGCGTCGCGTCCTTCGGCGATGCGGGGCGGGGAGACGGTGTGCTCGGGCGCCTGGACGTCACCGGCCGCCTCCAGGGACGTGGTCGTACCGCTCCGACGCAGCACGTTCAGGCAGCGGTTGGTGACGATCCGGTACATCCAGGTGGCGAAGGAGGAGCGGCCCTGGAACTGGGGCAGCCTCCGCCAGGCACTGAGGAAGGCCTCCTGGACGGCGTCCTCCGCCTCGGTGCGCGTGCCGAGGAGACGGGTGGCGAGGCGGATCGACGCCGGTGCGTGCCGTTGGACGAGCCGGGAGAAGGCCTCCTCGTCGCCCTCGGCGGAGCGGGCGACGAGGAGGACGTCGTCGCTCCGGTCGAGGACCCCGTCCTGCGCGGGAGGCGACGGCCGGCGGTCGAGGGTGTCTGGTGATGCGTTGTCGGTGCTGGCGCCCACCACCGGGCGGCTCCTCTCCTTGGTCCACTCCTCGTGGGACACCTGCGCAGAGGAGTCGTTGTGCAGGGTTCGGAGCCGACCGCACCCCCGGATGCCCGCATCACCCGACCGACACATGTACGAATACCGGGGTCGGTCGCCCCCGGCGGCCCGACCGTCGCCGGCTTCCCGGGAAGTGCCGGACGTTTTTCCGCACCGGGCGTCACAGCGGCGCGGCGAAGGGGTCCGTAACGGCGAGAGCAGCTCACCGACGCCCCTGAGGAGCGACGTCATGACCACGCACACCACCTCCGCCGCCAAGCAGGTGCCGGCCCCCCAGGGCGAACCCTCGCCGCCGGCGCCCCCCACCACCACGGCCGTCCACGACGTGGCGGTCCGACCGGTTCCCGAACGGGGGAAGACCTCCATCGCCGAGGTGGTCGTCGTCAAGGTCGCCGGAATGGCCGCACGCGAGATCCACGGCGTGCACGACATGGGCGGCGGGATCTCCCGCACCATCGGCGTGGTGCGCGACCGCGTGCCCGGGGGCCGCCCCAACGTCGGTCGCGGGGTGAAGGTCGAGGTCGGTGAACGCCAGGCCGCCATCGACCTCGACCTGGTCGTCGAGTACGGCGTGCCGATCACCGAGGTCGCCGCGGACGTCAGGGAGAACGTGGTCGAGGCCGTGGAGCGCATCACGGGCTTGGAGGTGGTCGAGGTCAACGTCGCCGTCAACGACGTGCACCTGCCGGACGACGACCGGGAGGCCCCGGCCGACGGCCGCGTGGAGTAGTGCCCGTGCGGTGGGCGCGCCTCCGACGGCACGCGCCGGACCGCTCGTTCAGTGCGCCCTGCCACCGGTAGCGGCGACCTCGGGGAAAGGAAGACGGATGACGGCATCGTTCACGGGCATGACGGGTGGGGCAGCGCTGGCCTTCGCGGGCTACTTCGGGGGCTTCGGGGCCTTCCTCCTCGTGGCCGCCCTGGGAGCGACGGGATGGGCGGTCGGTCACTGGCTCGACGGCGGCGGCCGGATCGAGGAGTTGTACGAGACGGTCGGGCGCGGGCGCCGATGAACGACGCCGTCACGCCTCCCGGCGGCCTCGGGATCGCGGACAGGGCCGTCCGCAAAATCCTGGGGCGTGCCGTCGGGGAAGCCCTGCCGCCGGGCGGCCGGGTGACCCGCGCCTCGGCACGCGTGCAGGGACGGCGGGCGCGTACGGCCGTCGGCGTCGCCCTCCGCATCAACGGGACCGGCTCGGCGGCCCGTGCCGTCCGTGCGGTCCGGGACCATGCCTCGGCCCGGACCGAACGGCTCACCGGGCTGCGGCTGACCCGCCTTCGGGTGGACGTGACCGGGCTGCGCCTGTCCGGCCCCGCGCCGTCGGTGCCCGCCCAAGCAACCGTGCCGGAGGAGGGAAAACCCGCGGAACGGCAGCGGCGGTCCGCCGTCCGGAAGCCGCGCCGCTCCTGGTCCCCCCGCCGCGTTCCGGCCTCGATGCTCGCCTGGTCGATCGCCCTGGCTTCGGGGGCGGTGGTCTACGACGCGGTGCCGAGCGGTCCATGGGAAGGTCCGACCGCCGCTTGGCGCCCCGCGCTGGTGCACGCGGTCGCCCGCCACGGCCCGGCATCCGCCGGATTCGCCGCCGCCCTGCTGACCGCGGCGCTGGGCACGCTCCTGATCGTCCTGGCGGTCACCCCGGGCCACCGCGGCAGGTGGCCCGCCTCAACCGCTCCGGAACTCCCGGCGACGGTCGACCGGAAGGTCATCGCCTCCCTGGTGCGGGAGGCGGTGGGGGCCGCGCCCGGAGTGGCACGGGTCCGGGTGCGGGTGGGCCGACGGCACCTCACCGTCCGGGCCGTGCTCCTCTTCGGTGATCTGCCGGCCGCGTCCCGCGCGGCCGAACGGGCGGCCGAGCAGGCCCTCGCCTCCTGCTGTCTGTGCCGCCCGCCGAGGCCGCGCGTCCGCGTCCGGCCCGACGCCCTGTGGACGCCTGGCCACGGGCGGGCGGACGAAGGACGCACTCCCCGACTGGCCGAGTCCCGAGGAGGGGCAGCATGACGGAAGGCACCGCGACCGTAGTGCGTCGGATCGCCCTGGGCGCGTCGGGCCTCGGCCTGCTCCTCATCGGCGGCTTCGTGGCGCTCGCGACCGGACCTTGGCACCCGCCCCTCCCCGGGGGGTGGCCCTCCCGCGGAGCGCTCGGGGCGCTCCTCGACCCCGTCGCCCCCACGGCGCTCAGGGTCCGCAACTGGTGGCCCCCGGTGGTGGTCGGCTGTGCGATGACGGCGGCGGCCCCGGCCCTGGTCGGGGCCCGCCGGCTGTGGTCCCGACGCCGCTCCGCCTCGTTTCCGCTCGGCGCGCCCGAAGCACGGCTGCGCGTCCGCGCCCTCCACGAGGCGGTGGCTGCCCGGGTGTTGGCCGTCGACGGCGTTGCGGACTGTCGGGTCCGAGCGAGCGACCGGCGCCGCCGGATCCTCGTCCGTGCCCGGGTTTCCCTGCACCCGGGCACGGCTCCGGCGGACGTGCTCCCCCCGCTCGCCGCCCTCACCGCGCACGTGGAACGCGCACTGGAACCCCACTCCGTCCACGTCCGGTTCCGGCTCCGCACCCGTCGGCGCCCCACCCTGCGCAGCGGGCGGGTCTGACGGCCACGGCTCAACGGTTTCGGGAACGCCCGCCCGGAGGAGGGCCCTTCTCGCCCGCTCTGGTCGGGCTCCGCCCGGTTCTGCCGGACAATGCGGGGATGGAGAGTTGGATGCCACCGGAGAACGGGCCCTTCATCGGGCGGGAACAGGACATCGAGGAGCTGGCGTCCCGGTTGGGCGAGCAGCGGCTCGTCACACTGGTGGGAATGGGCGGCATCGGCAAGTCCCGGCTCGCCGCGCAGGTGGCCGGGGAGGCGGGGCCGAAGCTGTTCGCGAGCGTGTACTGGGCTCCGCTGTGGTCGCTGGCCAATGCCTCCCTGCTCACCTCGCTGGTCGCCGACGCCTGTGGCCTGGCGGACCACTCCCCCGGCGATCCGGTGGACGCCCTGGTCGCCCGCATCCGCGGTCACCGCACGCTGCTGGTCCTGGACTCCTGTGAGCACCTGGTCGGTGACTGCGCCGCTCTGGTGGAAGCCCTCCTCGCCCGGTGCCCCGAGCTCGTGGTGCTGACCACCAGCCGGGAACCGCTGGGAACGGCCGACGAGTTCCTGCTCCACCTCGCCCCCCTGCCCATCGACTCCGAGGCGGTGGAGCTGCTCGCCGCACGCGCCGCCGACGTGGGCGTGCGGTGGAACCGGCCCGAGGATTTCGTCGCCGCCGCGGAGGTGTGCCGCTGGCTGGAAGGAGTGCCGCTGGCGCTGGTGCTCGCCGCCGCACAGTTGCGCGAGCGGCCGGTGCGCACGATGGCCCGGCTCCTGCGCGGCAGGCTGGCCCTGGCCGAAGCACCGGAAAGCGGGGTCCAGCCGGCGCGCCACCGGGTGCTGCGCACCGCCATCGGATGGAGTCACGAGCTGTGCGAGCCCCATGAACGCCTGCTGTGGGCCCGTCTGTCGGTGTTCCGCTCGGGTGCCACGGTGGACGACGTGGTACGGGTCTGCCGCGGCGGGCCCTTGACCGACACCGTCCTGGCGGAGGCCCTCGACGGGCTGGCCCGCAAGAGCGTCGTCGCGCTGTCCGACGATCGGCTGCACGTCTTCGACACCGTGCGCGAGTACGGGGCCCTTTGGTTGGCCGAGCTCGGCGAGACGCGCACGATCGCCGACCGCCATGCGGCACGCTTCCACGAACTGGCCCTGAAGGCCGAGGAGTCCTGGTGGGGGCCGGAACAGGCGAGGGAGTACGCGAGGCTGGCCGGCTGCCACCACGACCTGTGCTCAGCGCTGGAGCACCTGCTGGCGACCGCCCCGGAGAAGGCCGCGGAAATGGCCGGGGCCCTCGGGTTCTTCTGGGCGTGCTCCGGGCACCTGCACGAGGCCTCGCACTATCTGGAAGAGTGCATGCAACTGGTCGGCGAGCCCGCGGCCGTGATGGCGAAGCTGTGCTGGGCGCTCGGCGTGGTGCGGTGCCTCAGGGGCGAGCACGACACCGCGGCACGATTGGCCGGCAGGGCGGACGAAGAGGCGGTCCGGGCCTCGGACGCAGCGCTCCTCATGGACGCCGCCTATCTACGGGGACTGGTGATGCTGCTGCGCGGGAACCCCCTGGACGCGCTCGCCGTGGCCGAAAGGGCCCTGGCGGGGGCGACCGGCGTCACCCCGGCCGTGGCACGGTGCCGACTGGTGCAGGTCTTCGCACTGACCGCCTCCGGTTCGCTCGAAGGGGCCCGGGCCGAGGCGGAGGCCCTGCGGCACGACTCCACCAGAGCGGGCGAGCACTGGACCCGCGCCTACACCGAGTACCAACTGGCAGTGATAGCGCTGTACGAGGAACGCACGGCCGACGCGGTCGCCCACTCCAGGGCCATGCTGCGGGACAAGCGACTGATCGGCGACGCCTTCGGGCTCGGTCTGGGCCTCGACCTCCTGGCGGTCTCCCTGGCGGCGCGGGAGAGGGGCGAAGAGGCCGCGGTCGCCTACGGCACGGGGCAGCTCTTCTGGGAGATGGTCGGTCATCCCCAGCGGGGCACGCCCGAGTTGCACCCGCTGCGGGAGGGGGCGGAGCGGTCGGCCCGGCAGCAGATCGGAAACGAGGCCTACGACCACGCCTACGGCCTGGCCACGCTCGCAGACCCCTTCGCGAGCTTGGAGGTCATGCTGGCCGATTGAGCGGAGGGCGGGAGCGGACATACGGAACCCGGGAGCGGACACGCGAGTGGCGACGGCGGTTTCCGTGGACGTACGGCGGCGACGCGCCGGACCTGCGCCACCGGTCGCCGCTGTCGAGGAAGGTCCGGTCGGGACGGCGCCGCGGTGCCCCGGGCCCGTGGCCGAGCCCGCTCGCACGGCTCAGTGCCGAGGCACGCGCAACTCTCCGAGCTCCTCGTTCAAGGCGTCCAGGTACCGCAGGACGACCGCCAGTTCGTCATCCGTGAAGCGGTCGCCCGCTCGATCGGCCGCCTGGGCCAGTGGCATGAAATAGGCCCGTGCCACCGCCCTGGCACCCGGGACGTAGTGGATGCGCACCACCCGACGGTCCCCGTCCGCTCTGCTGCGCCGGATGTGCCCGGCCTTCTCCAGGCGGTCGAGGCAGGCGGTGACCGCGCCCGAGGTCAGGCCGAGGTGCTCCTTGACCAGTCCCGGCGTGGCCGTGTCGGCGTGGTCGAGCACGAACGAGAGCGCGTGCACGTCCGTGGGGTGGAGCTTCTGGGTGGCGGCGAAGCCGTGCACCAGACGGTTCATCTCGCCGATCGTCCGGCGCAGGGCGACCCCGAACCTCTGCAGTTCCACCCTGCTTCGGCTGTCCGTACCGGTCTCTTCCGCATGCCCTTCGCCCACGCGCCCAGCCTATGCGGAAGTCAGGGGGATCGTGGAATCGCCCGGAGGCCCCGACCCGGAGGCCCTGAGGGGGGGGCGAGAGCGGGGTCCGGACTCCGGACGGAAGCACGGGCGCGGCCGTCCGGGTGGGAAGCGGCGGATGCGCATCCACACGCCGTGACGCGGCCGAAGAATCCGACACCCAGCGGCCTTCGGGGCCGCCGTCCCACTGGAGAGCACGATGAACCCCAGCGAAGTCTTCGACCCGGGCAGCTACTCCCCCGCGCCGGGCACCTACGTATGCGACTGCGAGGGCACCCACCTCTGGCGGATCGACCTGGCCGGGCACCTCTTCCCCGCCTTCCCGACCGGCTGTGCGGGCCGGACGTGGCGGGCTTCCCCCGCCTCGCGGACGTCCGCGCCGGAGGCGACCGAGGGGACCCTCCCATAGGCCCGCGCCCTCCCGATGGCGACCTCCTCCTCGGGGGTGGC
>NZ_JBHYMF010000150.1:0-17092 GCF_042742855.1 Streptomyces sp. NPDC058877
ACGCCCGGTTACATTCCGAACCCGGAAGCTAAGCCTTTCAGCGCCGATGGTACTGCAGGGGGGACCCTGTGGGAGAGTAGGACACCGCCGAACAAATGCCCTTTTAGCTCAGTCGGTAGAGCGTCTCCATGGTAAGGAGAAGGTCAACGGTTCGATTCCGTTAAAGGGCTCCAAGACAGAAGGCCCCCTCCTTATGGCGGGGGCCTTCTGTGTTTGTGGGCCGTGCTCGGCACCGGCTTTCCGCAGGTGTGCGGTCAGGCCGGGGGGATCCATGACGCCCTGCCTCACGGCTCACTGCCCGTATGGGTACGGCCTGGGGGACTTGGACGGGGGAAAGGGCCGGTGCCCTCCTCGCGGGGGGCGAGGAGGGCACCGGGACGGTTCAGTGGGGGTCCGGCTCGCGGAGGCGCAGCGCGAGGATGGCCATGTCATCGGATGCGGGGGCCTGGGCGAAGCGTTCAACCGCACGGAGCACCCGGGAGGCGACTGCCCCGGCCGTCAGGCCCGTACACGTCCTGAGCACCTCGGCGAGGCCGTCGTCGCCCAGCATGCGGCTTCCCTCGCGTCGCTCCGTCACGCCGTCCGTGACGCAGAGGAGGACGTCACCGGGGTCGAGCGTGACCGTCTGCTCGTACAGCTCCAGATCCTCCATCACGCCCAGGAGCGGCTGCGGCTCGGCCGCCGGCTCGACCGTGCCGTCCGGCCGGAGGCGCAGCGGCAACGGGTGCCCCGCGCAAACGACCTTGAGGATCGCAGAGCCGTCCTCCTGCGGACGCATCTCGCCGTAGAGGAGCGTCAGGAACCGGCTGCGGGTGCCCTCGTCGAGGATCGCTGCGTTCAAGCGCTCCAGTACGGCCGGGCCGCCGAAGCCCTCACGAGCGAGGAGGCGCAGGGCGTGGCGGGCCAGGCCGGTGACGGCAGCGGCTTCCGGGCCCGTACCGCAGACGTCGCCGATGGCGAAGCCGTACGCGCCGTCCCGGATCGGGAAGAGGTCGTAGAAGTCGCCGCCGACCTCATTGCCCTCGCCCGCCGCGCGGTAGATGACGTCCACCTCGACACCGGGGATCGTGGGGAGGCCCGGGGGGAGGAGGCTGCGCTGGAGGGACTGGCTGATCGCCACGCGCTCCGAGTACAGGCGGGCGTTGTCCAGGGCCAGGGCCGCCCGGCGGGAAAGGTCCTCGGCGAGCTCCAGGATCTCCTGACGGAAGTGGTCCTCCGAAGGCCGGCCGAGGGTCAGCATGCCGATGACCCGGTTACGGGCGACCAGCGGCAGGACCACCGTCTCTCCGGCGACCGTGCTGGCGGTCGCCAGGGTGGTGTCGATGCCGGAGGAGAGCGGACTCGTCGGATGGTCGAGGGCCTGCACCGAAGCGGTGAGCGCGGCCCGGTGGGCGGCATGGGCCGGTGCGGTCCAGACGCGGGCGCCGGGAGTCGGCACCGGGTCGGGCGGGGCGATCGAGGACAGCAGGTCCTTGAGGCCGTCGATGCGGTCCTCGTCCTCGTGGAGCACGTACGAGAGGTACGGATCCGAGGACTGGTCGGCAATCGTGTAGACCGCGCACCAAGTGGCAAGGGTGGGAACCGTCATCTGGGCCATCAGGGCCAGGGTCTGGTCCCGGTCGAGGGTGCCGGCCAGGAGGTCGGAGGCTTCGACGAGGAAGCTGAGGGAACCGCGGCGGAGCCGTTCGAGCTCGCCCAGGCGGGCGGACTCGACGGCGAGGGCGATGCGGTCGGCGGCGAACTGGAGGCGCAGGGCCTCCTCGTTCGAGTAGCGGTTCGCGGCCTCGGCCGCCACGCCCAAGGAGCCGGTGAGCCGGCCCTCGACCTTGAGCGGCACGGTGACGACCGAGCGCATGCCGGTGCCTTCGAGGAGCGGGACGGCGCCGGGCACGGCGGCCAGGTCCTCGTGGACGGCGGGCATGCGGGCGGAGCCGTAGCGACTGGCGCCGGTCTCGACGGGCACCCGGGCGAAGCGCTGTCGAGCCGCCGGTAGACCGGTGGAGGCCCGCACCTCGAGCTCCGTCTCGTCGTCGGTCGCGAGCAGGAGGAAGGCGGCGTCGCCGTCGAGCATGTCGCGGGCGCGTTCGACCGTGCGCTGCAGGAGGCCGTCGAGGTCGTCCGGGGCGGGAGAGCCGATGAAGACCTCGAAGGGATCGGCCGTGCGGCTCTCGGCACCCGGCTCGGCAGCGGGGCGCTGCGGAGTCTGCAGGACGGCGCGCTCGTGCTCCCGCACCAGGAGGCAGACGGTGGAGGGCTCGCCCCCGGCGTCGCGCACGCGCAGATGGGAAGCGTAGACGGGGATCACGCGGCCGTTGGCGCAGCGGATGCCGTAACTGCCCTCCCAACGGGAGAGGCGCAGGGCCTCGGCGAGGCCGGTGCCGGTGCCGGGGGTGTGGGGCCAGGCGGCGAGGTCACCGAGCGGCCTGCCGGTGACCTGTTCGGAGTGGTAGCCGAAGAGTTCTTGGGCGTCCTCGTTCCACGCGGTGATCGTTCCCTTGCGGTCGATCTGGGCGACGGCGACGCGGACGCGGCTCTCGGCGACGGGGAGGAGGGCGTCCGGGACGACGGGGCCGGCGGAGCGGGTGCCGATGGGACGCTGCGGGAGGTCCAGGTGGAACCAGACGTGCTTGCGGGTGGGGGAGTAGTCGACGCCCCAGCGGTGGGCGAGGGCGGCACAGAGCAGCAGCCCGCGGCCGTTCTCGCGGTCCGGGTTGGCGAACGCGGGGCCGCCCGCCTGGACGGGGACCTCCCGCTCGGGATAGCGGTCGGCGACCTCGATGCGGATGCTGTCGTCGGAGCGGAGGCAGAGGACCTCGGCGGCCGTGCCTGCGTGGACGACGGCATTGGTGACGAGTTCACTGGTGAGGACGACGGCGTCGTCGACCAGCTCGGGATGTCCCCAGCCCTGCAGGGTGTCCCGGACGAAGGCGCGGGCGGCCGCGACGGACCGCCCGACGGGCTCGAAGCTGGCATTCGCCCGCGCGGTGATCACAGCACTCCTCGTACGCGTCTCGACGCCCGGCTCTGCCATGCTCGGTCTGCCCCTCCCACTGCCCGGTGGTCGTACGCACACCACACCGCGCCCGCCGGGCGGACCGGGGCGGTTGGACAGCCGCATGCCAGGTTACTTACCTTCGCTGTCCGAGCGGATGCCGGTCACCACTGTTTCCGTCCCACGGGGGTAGGGACGTGGGGGCGAAGCTGCCGAACTGTTATCGCCTGGTTCGGCCACGGTGAAACACTGGGCAGGCTACTGGCGGAAGCCGGAACAGTACGGTCGACCCCTTTCGGGAGGGACACGGTGGAGTCTGGCACGGCGGCGCGGCGCGGCGCAGGCAATGGCACGCGCGCGAAGGGCGGGCGTTCCCGTGGGGGGACGGTTCAGGTGGACGCGGCGGCGCTGGAGCGGTTGCTGACCGCATTGGTGTCGATGCGGGACGGTAACTTCCGCAAACGGCTCACGGTGTCCGGCGACGGGGTCATGGCGGAGATCTCCGCCGTGTTCAACGAGGTGGCCGACCGGCAGATGCACGTGACGGGGGAGCTGTCACGGGTCCGCCGGGTGGTGGGTCGTGAGGGCAAGCTGTCCGAGCGCCTGGAGGCGGGGGCCAGCGAGGGGGCCTGGGCGGCGGCCATCGAGGCCGCGAACGCGCTCGTCGACGACCTGGCCCGACCGGTCTCCGAGGTGGGCCGGGTGCTCCTGGCGGTGGCCGAGGGAGACCTCGACCAGCGGATGGAGCTGCGTACCGAGGGGGTCGACGGGGTGGTGCGGCCGTTGCGCGGCGAGTTCCTGAAGGTCGCGCGCACCGCCAACAACCTGGTCGACCAGCTCTCGGTGTTCGCCTCCGAAGTGACCCGGGTCGCGGTCGAGGTGGGCACCGACGGCAAGCTGGGCGGCCAGGCCCAGGTGCGGGGGGTGTCCGGTTCGTGGAAGGACCTCACGGACTCGGTCAACACCATGGCGAACCGGCTGACGGCACAGGTCCGGGACATCGCGCTGGTGACCACGGCGGTTGCGGACGGTGACCTGTCGCAGAAGGTCACGGCGAACGTCGCCGGCGAGATGCTGGAGCTGAAGAACACCGTCAACCGGATGGTGGACCAGCTGTCGTCGTTCTCCTCCGAGGTGACCCGCGTCGCACGCGAGGTGGGCACCGAGGGGGAGCTCGGCGGCCAGGCGGAGGTGGCCGGCGTCGCCGGCGTGTGGAAGGACCTCACCGATTCCGTCAACACGATGGCGGGCAACCTCACCAATCAGGTGCGCGGCATCGCCGAGGTGACGATGGCGGTGGCCAACGGCGACCTGTCGCAGAAGGTGAGGGTCTCCGCACGCGGCGAGATCGCGCAGCTCGCCGACACCATCAACCAGATGACCGAGACGCTGCGGACCTTCGCCGACGAAGTGACCCGGGTGTCGGGCGAGGTCGGGGCACAGGGCCTCCTCGGCGGTCAGGCGCAGGTACCGGGTGCCGCAGGCACGTGGAAGGACCTGACGGACTCCGTCAACACGGTCTTCCGGAACATCACCACGCAGGTGCGGGACATCGCGCAGGTGACGACGGCGGTGGCCAACGGTGACCTGTCGCAGAAGGTCACGGTGGACGTGGCCGGCGAGATGCTGGAGCTGAAGAACACCGTCAACACCATGGTCGACCAGCTGTCGGCCTTCGGCTCCGAGGTGACCCGGGTGGCCCGCGAGGTCGGCGTCGAGGGTCTGCTGGGCGGCCAGGCCGAGGTGCCGGGGGCGGCGGGCACCTGGAAGGACCTCACCGACTCGGTGAACACGGCCTTCCGCAACCTGACCGGTCAGGTGCGGGACATCGCGCAGGTGACGACGGCGGTGGCCAACGGCGATCTGTCGCAGAAGGTCACGGTGGACGTGGCCGGCGAGATGCTGGAGCTGAAGAACACCGTCAACACGATGGTGTCGCAGCTGTCGTCCTTTGCGGACCAGGTGACCCGAATGGCCCGGGACGTGGGCACGGAGGGCCGACTGGGCGGCCAGGCGCGGGTGGACGGCGTGTCCGGGCGCTGGCGCGAGCTCACGGACTCCGTGAACTTCATGGCCGGCAACCTGACCTCGCAGGTGCGGCAGATCGCGCAGGTGACGACCGCGGTGGCGCGGGGTGATCTGTCGCAGAAGATCGACGTGGATGCGCGCGGCGAGATCCTGGAACTGAAGAACACCATCAACACGATGGTCGACCAACTGTCGGCCTTCGCCGACCAGGTGACCCGGGTGGCCCGTGAGGTGGGCACCGACGGTCGGCTCGGCGGCCAGGCGCAGGTGCCGGGCGTGGCCGGGGTGTGGCGCGATCTGACGGACTCGGTGAACGGCATGGCCGGCAACCTCACCACCCAGGTCCGCAACATCGCGCAGGTCGCCACCGCGGTGGCGCGGGGTGATCTGTCGCAGAAGATCGACGTGGATGCGCGCGGCGAGATCCTGGAGCTGAAGAACACCCTCAACACGATGGTCGACCAGCTGTCGGCCTTCGCCGATCAGGTGACCCGGGTGGCCCGTGAGGTGGGCACCGAGGGCATCCTCGGCGGTCAGGCCGAGGTCCAGGGGGTCTCCGGTACGTGGAAGGACCTCACCCAGTCCGTCAACTTCATGGCGAACAACCTGACCTTCCAGGTCCGCAACATCGCCGAGGTCACCACGGCGGTGGCGCGCGGCGACCTGTCGAAGAAGATCACGGTCGACGCCAAGGGCGAGATCCTGGAGCTGGTGACCACCGTCAACACGATGGTCGACCAGCTGTCGAACTTCGCCGACGAGGTGACCCGGGTGGCCCGTGAGGTGGGCACCGAGGGCATCCTGGGCGGTCAGGCCCGGGTGCGCGGGGTGACCGGCATCTGGAAGGACCTGAGCGACAACGTCAACTTGATGGCGAACAACCTGACGAGCCAGGTGCGCAACATCTCCAGGGTTTCCGCGGCGGTCGCCAACGGTGACCTGACGAAGAAGGTCACCGTCGAGGCGCGCGGCGAGGTCGCGGAGCTCGCCGACACCGTCAACACCATGGTGACCACCCTGTCGTCGTTCGCCGACGAGGTGACCAGGGTGGCCCGTGAAGTGGGCACGGACGGCATCCTGGGCGGTCAGGCCCGGGTTCCGGGCGTGTCGGGCACCTGGAAGGACCTGACGGACTCGGTGAACGGCATGGCCGACAACCTCACCGGCCAGGTGCGTCAGATCGCCGCGGTCACGACCGCCATCGCCAAGGGCGACCTCACCAAGAAGATCGACATCGACGCGCGCGGCGAGATCCAGGAGCTGAAGAGCACCATCAACACGATGGTCGACCAGCTGTCGAACTTCGCCGAGGAGGTCACCCGGGTGGCCCGCGAGGTGGGCACGGACGGGCAGTTGGGCGGTCAGGCCCGGGTGCGCGACGTGGACGGCACCTGGCGGGACCTGACGGAGTCGGTGAACGAGATGGCCGGAAACCTGACCCGTCAGGTGCGGGCGATCGCGGCCGTCGCCACCGCGGTGACACGGGGCGACCTCAACCTCAAGATCGACGGCGTTGATGCGGCGGGCGAGATCCAAGCCCTCCAGGAGAACATCAACACCATGATCGCCAACCTGCGCGACACCACCCTCGCCAACGAGGAGCAGGACTGGCTGAAGGGCAACCTGGCCCGCATCTCCGGTCTCATGCAGGGGCGGCGGGACCTGGACGACGTCGCCTCGCTCATCATGAGCGAGCTGACGCCGGTGGTCTCCGCCCAGCACGGAGCCTTCTTCGTCGCCATGCCGACGGGCTCCGCGCACAGCGACGCCGAGCTCGTGGGAGAGGGCGACGGTTCGTACGAGTTGAGGATGCGCGGCAGCTACGGATACTCCGCCGGTTCCATGCCGACCTCGTTCCGTCCCGGCGAGACCCTCATCGGGACGGCGGCCGAGGAGAAGAGGACCATCCAGGTCAACGTGCCGCCGGGCTACCTGAAGATCTCGTCCGGGCTCGGCGAGGCCTCACCCGCGCACGTGATCGTGTTGCCGGTGCTCTTCGAGGGGAAGGTGCTCGGCGTGATCGAGCTGGCGTCCTTCCAGCCGTTCACCCAGATCCAGCGCGACTTCCTCAACCAGCTCGCCGAACTGATCGCCACCACGGTCAACACCATCAGTGTCAACACCAAGACGGAGGTGCTGCTCCAGCAGTCGCAGGAGCTTACCGAGCAGTTGAAGGAACGGTCGGCAGAGCTGGAGCACCGGCAGAAGGAGCTCCAGGGCTCCAACCTGGAGCTGGAGGAGAAGGCGGAGCTGCTGGCCCGGCAGAACCGGGACATCGAGGTGAAGAACACCGAGATCGAGGAGGCCCGGCAGGTGCTGGAGGAGCGGGCGGAGCAGCTCGCGGTCTCCATGCGGTACAAGTCGGAGTTCCTCGCCAACATGTCGCACGAGCTGCGGACGCCGCTCAACTCGCTGCTGATCCTCGCCAAGCTGCTCGCGGACAACGCCGAGAGCAACTTGACCCCGAAGCAGGTCGAATTCGCGGAGACCATCCACGGTGCGGGCTCCGACCTGCTCCAGTTGATCAACGACATCCTCGACCTGTCGAAGGTCGAGGCGGGCAAGATGGACGTCTCGCCGACCCGGATCGCGCTGGTCCAGCTCGTCGACTACGTGGAGGCGACGTTCCGGCCGCTCACGGCGGAGAAGGGGCTCGACTTCTCGGTGCGGGTCTCGCCGGAGCTGCCCGCCACGCTCCACACCGATGAGCAGAGGCTGCTCCAGGTGCTGCGGAACCTGTTGTCCAACGCGGTGAAGTTCACCGACACCGGTGCGGTGGAGCTGGTGATCCGGCCGGCCGGCGGGGACGTGCCGCAGTCGATCCGCGAGCAGCTCCTGGAGGCCGGTTCGCTCCGCGACCCGGAGGCCGATCTGATCGCGTTCTCGGTGACCGACACGGGGATCGGCATCGCGGCGAGCAAGATGCGGGTCATCTTCGAGGCCTTCAAGCAGGCGGACGGCACGACCAGCCGGAAGTACGGCGGCACCGGTCTCGGGCTCTCGATCAGCCGGGAGATCGCGCGGCTGCTCGGCGGCGAGATCTATGCGGCGAGCGAGCCCGGTCGCGGTTCGACGTTCACGCTCTACCTGCCGCTGAGCCCGACGGAACTGATGCCGGGTGGCTACGGACCGGGTGCACCGGACGTCGACGACCTGCCGCAGGGGGGCGAGCAGGGAACGGTCGGGGCAGCTCACGCCTTCCCCTACTTCCCGCCGCCGGTACGGACGGAGGCGAGGTCCGGGGCGGGGGCGCTGTTCCGGCACCGCCGGAAGGTCGCAGCCGAGGCCGCCGGGGCCGCGGAGGCGGCGGGAGCCCAGGGCGCGGCGGCCCGGGAGGAATTGCCGATGGAGGCCGAGCCGCGCCGCACCTTCGGCTTCTCCGGCGAGAAGGTGCTCATCGTCGACGACGACATCCGCAACGTCTTCGCGCTCACCAGCGTCCTGGAGCAACACGGGCTCGCGGTCCTGTACGCCGAGAACGGCCGGGAGGGCATCGAGGTCCTGGAGCAGCACGACGACGCGGCGGTCGTGCTGATGGACATCATGATGCCGGAGATGGACGGGTATGCCACGACGACCGCGATCCGGCGCATGCCCCAGTTCGCCGGACTTCCGATCATCGCGCTGACGGCGAAGGCGATGAAGGGGGATCGGGAGAAGGCGATCGAGTCGGGTGCCTCGGACTACGTCACCAAGCCGGTCGACCCCGATCACCTGCTGTCCGTCATGGAGCAGTGGATGAGGAGGGCCTGAATTTCCGTGCCGGGGGCCACGCGGCCCCCGGCATCTTCCGGCATCCGTCGACGGATGCCGACGGGAGCGTGTGAGAGGCCGCGATACGGGGAACCTTCTGGTCTCGCGTTGCGTTTCCGCTATGTGCACAGTGACATCGCGGTGACAGGGTGTGGCGACGGACGGGGTGCGGCTACGATGACCGGCACAAGGACGGACGGCGCTAGGGAGTCGTCTTCTGGGGCGGCGCCCGGTGCTTCCCCCGGTTCGGGGGTCCGGGGCGAGCCGTTGCCGGGACGAGGAGGACGGGGCATGGTGCAGAAGGCCAAGATCCTCCTGGTCGATGACCGGCCGGAGAATCTGCTGGCGTTGGAGGCCATTCTCTCCGCGCTCGATCAGACGCTGGTGCGGGCATCGTCCGGGGAGGAAGCGCTCAAGGCGCTGTTGACGGACGACTTCGCGGTCATCCTGCTCGACGTCCAGATGCCGGGAATGGACGGTTTCGAGACCGCTGCCCACATCAAGCGGCGCGAGCGGACCCGGGACATCCCGATCATCTTCCTCACCGCGATCAACCACGGGCCCCACCACACGTTCCGTGGTTATGCGGCCGGGGCGGTCGACTACATCTCCAAGCCCTTCGATCCGTGGGTGTTGCGGGCCAAGGTGTCCGTCTTCGTCGAGCTCTACATGAAGAACTGCAAGCTCCGCGAGCAGGCGTCCCTGCTGCGACTGCAGTTGGAGGGCGGGGAGGGCGGTCACGGCAAGGAGTCCGCCGGACTGCTCGCCGAGCTTTCCGCCCGGCTGGCCGCCGTCGAGGAGCAGGCCGAGGCGCTGTCGAAGCAGCTCGACGACGACTCCGCCGATGCCGCGGCCGTTGCCACCGCCGCGCACCTGGAGCGCAAGCTCACCGGACTGCGTCGGGCCCTGGACGCACTGGAGCCGGGCACGGGCGCCGCACCAACGCTACCCGCGTAGGGCTGACGCTCCGTCAACCCCCCTTCCGTGGCGCCGATCCCGACGTGACGGGACGTCAGCGCCGTGCCCCGGTGCGGACGACACGAACGGGTGAGGCGGACAGCCGCTCTCTTCGCCGGTAACCTCGGCACCATGGCTTCACGTACGTCCGGCAAGGGTTCCCAGGGCACGGCGGGCACTGCAAAGCCGCGCGCCGGCCGGACGGCGGGCGCCGCGAAGAAAGCGGCACCCTCGAAGTCCCCCACCAAACAAACCGCGAAGAAGGCCGCGCCCGCCAAGCGGCCCCCGGCCCGCAAGCCCGCTGCGAAGAAGGCCGCCCCCCGACCCGCACCGTCCCCCACCGGAGGCGTCTACCGCCTCGTCCGCGGGGCGTGGCTCGGCCTCGCCCACGGCGTCGGAGCGATGTTCCGGGGCATAGGACGCGGCGCCAAGGGGCTCGACCCGGCACACCGCAAGGACGGCCTTGCGCTGCTCCTGCTGGGCCTCGCGCTGATCGTTGCAGCCGGCACCTGGTCCCATCTGCGCGGCCCGGTCGGCGACCTCGTCGAGATGTTGGTGACCGGGGCCTTCGGCCGGCTCGACCTGCTCGTACCACTGCTGCTCGGCGCCATCGCCGTGCGGCTCATCCTGTACCCGGAAAAGCCCGAGGCCAACGGCCGCATCAGCATCGGGCTCTCCGCACTCGTCATCGGCGTCCTCGGGCAGGTCCACATCGCCTGCGGTTCACCCGGACGCGGTGACGGCAGCGCGGCCATGCAGGACGCCGGCGGCCTCATCGGATGGGCCGCGTCCCAGCCCCTCGTCTTCATGATGGGCGAGGTCCTCGCCGTACCGATGCTGGTGCTGCTCACCGTCTTCGGGCTGCTCGTCGTCACCGCCACCCCGGTCAATGCGATCCCGCAGCGGTTGCGCGCCCTCGGCGTGAAGCTCGGCATCGTCGAGCCCGTCGACGATCCGGTGGAGGAGGCGGCGTACGAGGACCGCCCCGGCCACGACCAGGAGTGGCGCGAGGCAGGGCCCCGCCCCGCCCGTCGCCGGAGGACGGGGCCGACGGAGCCGTACGACGTGGACCGGGCCGAGGAGGAGATGCTGGAGCGGAGGGGGCGTGCGGCCCGCCGGGGTGCCGAGCGCCACGAGGCGGACGCCGGACTCGATCCGGTGGACGTGGCCGCTGCCGCCGCTGCTGCGCTCGACGGCGCCGTGCTGAACGGCATGCCGCCCTCCCCGATCGTTGCCGACCTGACCAAGGACGTCACCGCCGAGCGGAGCGCCGCCGTGGCCGCCTCCGGCGCGGAGGGCTCCGAGCGGACGGCACCGGCCGCGCCCGTGCCCTCGGCCCGTGGGGGAGGCCGTGTGGGCGGGGGCGTGCCCGACCTGACCAAGCCGGCACCCGAACCGGCCGACCTGCCGCCGCGGGCCGAGCAGCTCCAGCTCGCCGGTGACGTCACGTACTCCCTGCCCCCGCTCGATCTGCTGGAGCGCGGTGGGCCCGGCAAGACCCGCAGCGCGGCCAATGACGCCGTCGTCGACGCGCTTTCCAACGTCTTCACCGAGTTCAAGGTCGACGCTGCCGTCACCGGCTTCACCCGTGGCCCGACGGTCACCCGCTACGAGGTCGAGCTCGGCCCGGCGGTGAAGGTCGAGAAGATCACCGCCCTGACCAAGAACATCGCCTATGCGGTGGCCTCGCCGGACGTACGGATCATCTCGCCGATCCCCGGGAAGTCCGCGGTCGGGATCGAGATCCCGAACAGCGACCGGGAGATGGTCAACGTCGGCGACGTGCTGCGGCTCGCGGACGCGGCCGGGGACGAGCACCCGATGCTCGTCGCGCTCGGCAAGGACGTCGAGGGCGGTTACGTGATGGCCAACCTGGCGAAGATGCCGCATGTCCTGGTGGCCGGAGCCACCGGGTCCGGCAAGTCCTCGTGCATCAACTGTCTGATCACGTCGATCATGATGAGGGCGACCCCCGAGGACGTCCGGATGGTGCTCGTCGACCCCAAGCGGGTGGAGCTCACCGCCTACGAGGGCATTCCGCACCTGATCACCCCGATCATCACCAACCCCAAGCGGGCCGCCGAGGCGCTCCAGTGGGTGGTGCGCGAGATGGACCTGCGCTACGACGACCTGGCCGCCTTCGGCTACCGGCACATCGACGACTTCAACCAGGCGATTCGGGACGGCAAGGTCAAGCTGCCCGAGGGGAGCGAGCGCGAGCTCAATCCGTATCCGTACCTCCTGGTCATCGTCGACGAGCTCGCCGACCTGATGATGGTCGCGCCGCGCGACGTCGAAGACGCGATCGTCCGGATCACCCAGTTGGCCCGTGCCGCCGGCATCCACCTCGTGCTCGCCACCCAGCGGCCGTCCGTGGACGTCGTCACCGGCCTCATCAAGGCGAACGTGCCCTCCCGGCTGGCCTTCGCCACCTCTTCGCTCGCCGACAGCCGGGTCATCCTCGATCAACCCGGTGCCGAGAAGCTCATCGGCAAGGGCGACGGGCTCTTCCTGCCGATGGGCGCCAACAAGCCCGTCCGGATGCAGGGCGCCTTCGTCACCGAGGACGAGGTCGCGGCCGTCGTCCGGCACTGCAAGGACCAGATGACGCCCGTCTTCCGCGACGACGTCACCGTCGGCACCAAGCAGAAGAAGGAGATCGACGAGGACATCGGCGATGACCTCGACCTGCTCTGTCAGGCCGCCGAACTGGTCGTGTCGACGCAGTTCGGCTCCACCTCCATGCTCCAGCGGAAGCTGCGCGTGGGCTTCGCCAAGGCGGGGCGCCTGATGGACCTGATGGAATCGCGGAACATCGTCGGACCGAGCGAGGGGTCGAAGGCCCGGGACGTGCTCGTGAAACCTGACGAGCTGGACGGGGTGCTCGCAGTGATCCGGGGCGAGTCGGGGCCGGCGGAGTAGCGCCGGGACGTTCGACCGGGCGCGGGCGCATGGCGCGCATGAGGTGTCGCGGGCGTGCGCCGGGGTACCCGGTTCGAGACCAGGTCGAGACTCACTCGTAAGGGAACGGGGGCAACCGTTTCCCCTGGCCGTACGTCAAGTTGGAGGAAGAGGCAGAAGGATGTCCCAGCCTCATGGCGTACAAACAGCACCCGCCCGGTTGCCCCACCCTTTCGTACCACCCATAGACTGAACGTCCAGCAGGTGGCTACACGCTCGAAAGGCGCTCTCGTGTCCATCGGCAACTCCCCCGAAGACGACAGGACCTTCCCGGCAGACGACCGGGACTCCATCGGTCGTGCCCTCCAGCAGGCCCGAATCGCCGCCGGTCTCACCGTCGAAGAGGTCAGTGCCTCCACCCGCGTCCGAATTCCCATCGTGCACGCGATCGAGGACGACGACTTTTCGCGCTGTGGCGGCGACGTCTACGCCCGCGGCCACATCCGTACCCTTGCGCGTGCCGTCGGACTCGATCCCGCTTCGTTGATCGAGCAGTACGACGCCGAGCACGGCGGTCGTCCCTCGCCCACCCCCGCAGCCCCGCTCTTCGAGGCGGAACGCATCCGTCCCGAGCCGCGCAGGCCCAACTGGACCGCAGCGATGGTGGCCGCCATCGTCGCCGTGGTCGGCTTCGTCGGCTTCACGATGTTCAACGGGAACGACGCCCCGAAGAACACCGCCGCCTCCGAGGGCGGCCCGGCTCCCGCCCCGGAGAAGGCCACGTCGGCCGCCAAGCCGACGCCGGTGAAGCCCGCCGCGCCCAAGCCCACCGAGAGCGCGATCGCCGCGGTCCCGCAGGACAAGGTCACGGTCAAGCTCTCCGCGATCGACGACAAGAGCTGGATCTCGGCCAAGGCGCACGACGGCAAGCTCCTCTTCGACGGGCTCCTCCTGAAGGGCGAGTCCAAGACCTTCCAGGACGATGAGCGGATCGACCTGGTGCTCGGCAACGCCGGCGCGATCGAGCTGTACGTGAACGGCAAGAAGCTCGCGGACAAGTTCGAATCCGGCCAGGTTGAGCGGCTCACCTACACCAAGGGTGACCCCGAGGTCGGATGAGCCCGGGTGGCCGGCCATGACGGCCGGCCACTGCCGCTTCCGCGCGACGGGTCCCTTCGACCCGATGTGACCTCCGTCGCGCAGGTGAACCCTGCGCGACGGGAGAACGGCCGGGACGAAGTAGTCTTGAGTCCATGCCCGAACGCCGTACCGTCGCCCTTGTCACTCTTGGCTGCGCCCGTAACGAGGTGGACTCGGAGGAGCTCGCAGGCCGCCTGGCAGCGGACGGCTGGCAGCTCGTCGAGAACGCCGAGGAAGCCGATGTCGCCGTCGTCAACACCTGCGGGTTCGTCGAGGCCGCCAAGAAGGACTCCGTCGACGCCCTGCTCGAAGCCAATGATCTGAAGGACCACGGCCGCACCCAGGCCGTCGTCGCCGTCGGCTGCATGGCCGAGAGGTACGGCAAGGAGCTCGCCGAGGCCCTCCCGGAGGCCGATGGCGTCCTCGGCTTCGACGACTACTCCGACATCTCCAACCGCCTCCAGACCATCCTCAGCGGCGGCAGCGTCGAAGCCCACGCCCCCCGTGACCGGCGCAAGCTGCTCCCGCTGTCCCCGGTGGAACGCCAGGAGGCCGCCGCGGCCGTGGCCCTGCCGGGACACGGCGACGCCGTCGAGGCGCCCGCCGCCGTCCCCGCGGACCTGCCCGAGGGGCTCGCACCCGCCTCCGGCCCCCGCGCCCCGCTCCGCCGCCGCCTGGACACCAGCCCCGTCGCCTCCGTGAAGTTGGCCTCCGGCTGTGACCGCCGCTGCTCCTTCTGCGCCATTCCCTCCTTCCGCGGCTCCTTCGTCTCGCGCCGTCCCTCCGACGTGCTGAACGAGACGCGCTGGCTCGCCGAGCAGGGCGTGAAGGAGGTCATGCTGGTTTCGGAGAACAACACCTCCTACGGCAAGGACCTCGGCGACATCCGCCTCCTGGAGGGCCTGCTGCCCGAGCTGGCCTCGGTGGACGGGATCGAGCGCGTCCGCGTCAGCTACCTCCAGCCCGCCGAGATGCGCCCCGGCCTGATCGACGTCCTCACCTCGACCGAGAAGGTCGTGCCCTACTTCGACCTGTCCTTCCAGCACAGCGCCCCCGACGTCCTGCGGGCCATGCGCCGCTTCGGCGACACCGACCGCTTCCTGGAGCTCTTGGAAACCATTCGTTCCAAGGCCCCCACGGCGGGTGCCCGCTCCAACTTCATCGTCGGCTTCCCCGGCGAGACCGAGTCGGACTTCGCCGAGCTGGAACGCTTCGTCACCCATGCGCGGCTCGACGCGATCGGAGTCTTCGGCTACTCCGACGAGGACGGCACCGAGGCCGCCACGTACGAGGCCAAGCTGGACCAGGACGTCGTCGACGCCCGGCTGGCCCACCTCTCGCGGCTCGCCGAGGAGCTCACCGCGCAGCGCGCGGAGGAGCGGCTCGGGGAGACCCTGGAGGTACTCGTCGAGACCCTGGACGAGGAGGACGGCTGGATCGGTCGCGCCGCCCACCAGGCGCCCGAGACCGATGGACAGGTGATGCTCACCACTGCCGACGGCATGCTCCCCGACCTGGCTCCGGGCCGTATGGTCAGGGCGAAGGTCGTCGACACGGAGGGCGTCGACCTGGTGGCCGAGTGTCTTTTCGAGGAGGCGGGCAGATGACCGGAGTCCCGGCATCCGCGACGGGCGGGACCGGTAGGCCGGCGCCCCGCGGCAAGCTGGGCACGGCGGCCGTCAATCAGGCCAGCCTGTGGAACATCGCGAACATCCTCACCATGATCCGGCTGGTGCTCGTGCCCGGCTTCGTGGTCCTGCTGCTCCAGGACGGCGGGCACGACCCGGCGTGGCGAGCCTGGGCATGGGCTGCGTTCGCGGTGGCCATGATCACGGACGTCTTCGACGGACACCTCGCCCGTACGTACAACCTGGTCACCGACTTCGGGAAGATCGCCGACCCGATCGCCGACAAGGCGATCATGGCGGCCGGACTCATCTCGCTGTCCGCGCTCGGAGACCTGCCCTGGTGGGTGACCTCGGTCATCCTCGCCAGGGAGCTCGGGATCACCCTGATGCGGTTCTGGGTGATCCGGCACGGGGTGATTCCCGCCAGCCGCGGCGGGAAGATGAAGACGCTCGCCCAGGGCACCGCCGTCGGCATGTACGTCCTCATGCTGACCGGAGCACTGGCCACCCTCCGCTTCTGGGTGATGGCGGTGGCCGTCGTGTTGACGGTCGTCACCGGTCTGGACTACGTCCGTCAGGCGGTCGTCCTGCGACGCAAGGGGCTCGCTGCGGAGCGGGCGGAAGCCCGGACGGAGACGGCGGCACGGTGACCGAGGCCGCCCGGGTGCTGGCCCTGCTCGTGGAGCGTCATCAGACGCTGGCCGCGGCGGAGTCCCTCACGGGCGGACTGGTGGCCGCCGAGCTGACCGGCGTTCCCGGCGCCTCGGCCTCCTTCAAGGGGTCGGTCACGGCGTACGCCACCGCCCTCAAGCACCAGCTCCTGGGTGTCGATGCGGGCCTGCTCGCGGAGCGCGGAGCAGTGGACCCCGAGGTCGCGCTGCAGATGGCGGCCGGTGTGCGGGACCGGCTCGGTGCCGACTGGGGCATCTCGACGACCGGGGTCGCAGGGCCCGCCGCGCAGGACGGACAGCCCGTCGGAACCGTCTACGTGGCGGTCGCCGGACCGGCCGGGACCGGTGCCCGTACCGGGAAAGTGGTCTCCTTGAGGTTGAACGGCGACCGGACGGAAATCCGTAGAGAGAGCGTGCGGAGCGTGCTGGAACTGCTCCACGAGGAACTCTCGGAAAATGCGCGGGCACAGGATACGGAACACTACGGGGGGAATTGATGTTTGCAGCCCTGAGTGAACACGACATCGCTCCCCGCACGGCCGCAGCGCGAGGCGGTACGGTGGTGCGTGAAGGATGCGGCTACGCGGTCCGAGGAGGGAGCCACCGATGATTCTGCTCCGTCGCCTGTTGGGTGACGTGCTGCGTCGGCAGCGCCAGCGCCAGGGCCGTACTCTGCGCGAAGTCTCCTCGTCCGCCCGAGTCTCGCTCGGCTATCTCTCCGAGGTGGAGCGGGGGCAGAAGGAGGCTTCCTCCGAACTGCTCTCCGCTATCTGCGACGCGCTGGACGTACGGATGTCCGAGCTCATGCGCGAAGTGAGCGACGAGCTGTCACTGGCCGAACTGGCCGAGTCGGCAGCAGCGAGCGAACCGGTACCGACGCCGGTCCGCCCCATGCTCAATTCGGTGTCGGTGACGTCGGTGGCCGGTGTGCCCACCGAGCGGGTGACCATCAAGGCCCCCGCAGAAGCGGTCAACGTCGTCGCTGCTTGAACCGAAGCGGGGCGAAGCCCCGGTCCGTACCC